>JAUXXW010000181.1 GCA_030684775.1 Pseudomonadota bacterium | reverse complement strand
ATCTGGGTTTGCAAACTCATGGTGCATTTCCTTATTGAAGATTGAAGGTTTTGGGCAAGACGCCCACATCACCCGATCCAGCGGCTCTTGATGACGCGGCGCGCGGGTTTCGGGATTCCTGAAACACCGAGGCCACTGCCGGGGTTGTGTCCGGGAGTGGCCTCGATAGGGAATTCGGTGTCAGTCGTTTGTGGATCCGGGGGCGACAGCCCCATCTGCCGCTCCAACTCGCGCCAGTGGCGTTCTTCGAAGCGGTCCAGTCCAGCGGCAGCAGCAGCGGCGCGGGCATAGACGTAGCAGTCCAGGGCCTCGTTACGCTCGCGGGTCTTCTGCCACTCCCGCACCGGGAAGCCGTTGCGGTTGCGGCGGGTGATCAATTGCTCGGCGCAGAGTTGCTGGATGAACTCGGCGTCCACCTTGGGCAGATGCACGAAACCAGCGGGGTAGATGGCCGTGACGCCGTCCTCATCCACCTCGGCGGCTTTGCGCAATGCGTTGTAGAACTCCAGCTTGGCGATGCCCACCGCCACCGAATAGACCTTGATGCCTCGGCGCAGCTTCTTGCCGGCCTGGGTCACGTCCACCGCCGTCGGCGTGCCAATCAGCGCCGCGCCGCGAGGCACGCCTTTCACCGCCATCAGCCGGTGATCCTTTGCCATCCGCACGAAGGCATAGGCCTCTTGCGTGGCGAAGCCGGTATCCAGTGCGATGCGGGCCAGCGACATCTGCGCGCCTGAGGCGTGGGTCCAGGTTTCGGTCAGAATTCCGGCCAACTGACGCCACACCGTGTCCCGCGCGGTATCGCCCATCAGCACGCGATGCTCGATGAGCCATGCCTCTTTGCCGCGCCCGAAGGCCCAGATCGAGGCCTCGATGCGATCCTTCTGTACGTCAGCCCCGCCCACCAGCAGCAGGCCGCCGGCGGGGATGGAGCCGATGCGGTAATCCTCGCGCCGCTCCAGCAGCCGCTGCCAGTCGGGCGCCTCACCTTCCTCGATCCAGGTTTCGCCCAGTTCCGTATTCTTGAAGGTCTTGATGGCCGATGCCGATCCGGATTCCTTGTTCACAGCAGATTCCCAGGCGGCAGCAATGTCGCGCCAGGAGCGCCAGCCGATCGGGCTATAGAGCGACGAGAGGTGAAACCCCGCCGTCCTACCGTTGCGTGCAGCCAGCGCGCGCCACTCGCCCGCTGCCAGCATCGCGGTCTTGTGATGCTCGGCGATGGCGGTGTCGCAGGTCTCGCAGACATAGGCCGCCGTCTCCGGCTGATGCTTGTCCCAGCGCAGTTGTTCGAAACGCAGCCACTGGCGGTGACCGCAGTGCGGACAGGGAACAAAGTAGCGGCGCTGGTCCGATGCCTCGTATTCCCGCTCGATGGCCGACACCCCAGCAATGGTCGGTGTCGACACGATGAAGATCTTGCGCCGCGCGAAGGTTCGGGTGCGGGCCTCGGCCAGCGAAATCGCATCGCCCTCGCCATCGACGTCCAGGGGATAACCATCCACCTCGTCGAGGAACAGATAGCGCACCGGCATCGAGCGCAGGCCGACGGCGCTGTTGGCCCCGGTCATCACCAGCACGCCACCCCGAAACTCCTTGGCCAGAATGGTATTGCCAGAATCGCGGCTGCGAGCCGGCGAGATCAGTTCCTTCAGCGTCGGTGACTCCTCGATCAAGGGATCGATGCGCTGCTTGGAGTTGCGCTTGGCCATCTCCACCGTCGGCGACACCGCCATCATCGGGCCGGGCGCATGGTGGATCACGTAGCCGATCCAGTTGTTGCCGCACTCGGTCTTGCCCAGCTGGCCGCCAGCCATGAACACGATGCGTTCGATCGGCGACGTCGGCGACAGGCAGTCCATGATCTCCTTGAGATAGGGAGTACGACTGGTGCGCCAACGTCCCGGCTCCGAGGAGGACTTGCTGGAGAGAATCCGATGCCGGTCGGCCCATTCCGACAGCGTCAGCATCGGATCCGGATTCAGACCCTCGCGCCATGCGCTTTCGATCTCCAGTCCACCTTCGTAATCCATCAATCCACCTTGGGGCGCAGTTCGCCCAATTCCATCAGGTGCGTACGCACCGCCGCGTCCAGGGCGATGTGCAGGGCGTGGGCATCCATCCCGAGCGTGGCCGCCATCTGCGCCGACACCCGCGCCGGCCAGTTGAGCCAGGCATCGCGTTCATTGCGCGCCAACTGGAAGACGTGGGCGATGGCCTGGGATCGATCCACCAGATCGCCCTTGAGCCTTGCCAGGCGCACCTTGTTGGTCTGCGCCTTGACCACTTCGTTGACGGTGCGCGCCTGCAGCAACGAGGTGCCGCCGGTGCCCAGGGAGGGAGCCTGGGGCTCGGCCGGTGCCGGCGCTTCCTTGACCGTGATGGTCTCGGCCCGGCGCTGGGTGCCCTGTACCGGAGCCTCGGTGTTCTTGTTCCACTCCCGATCGACCTTGTCCGGATCCAGCGTGCCATCCGCTTCGGGCGTGATGCGGCCAGCGCGAATTGCCTTGTGAACGGCGGTGTCGGACACCCCCCGATGGCGGGCGTAAGCGCGAATCGAGAGACCCATGGAATCCAGCAAAAAATTGATGG
>JAUXXW010000178.1 GCA_030684775.1 Pseudomonadota bacterium | reverse complement strand
GCACTATTTGAAAATCTACAACCATCACATCCCACAAAGGGCTTTGCACCATCAAACCCCCATACAGGCGCTGAAAAAGTGGCAGGCGGATAAGCCCGAATTATTCGTCAAGCGCGTTTACAAACAGGCGGGACTTGACAGTTATTCGAGGTGCCCTATTGTTGGCACTCAATGGTTGAGTGCATACGCGCGACATCCTCAGGCGCGCTAGTAAACGTAGGACGGAAAAGGGTGCATGCCTTGGTGTGAAGAACATCGGAAAGCCGTGTGCGGGAAAATCGCATGCGCGCTTTGATGTGGGAGGGCAGGAGAAAGCCTGCCCTCTACTCTACCCAAAGCCGTTCCGGTTCTATTCGACCGCCCCGGCCTGGCTGAGAATTCTTATTATCTCTGCATGCCCCTGCTTCTTGGCAATTCCCATGGCCGTAATGCCCATCTTGTCGGGTGCATTAACATTCGCGCCTTGCGCCAACAAGACTTGCACCACTTCCGAATAGCCTTGTTTAGATGCCGCAATCAGCGCTGTGTGCCCTTCCATGTCATTAGGTCTTATATCGGGGTCTGCACCTGCGTCCAAAAGCAATTTTACAATTGGCACAAAACCATATTTGGATGCCAATATTAACGAAGTTCGACCAAGTTTATTACGTGCATTGACATTCGCCCCAGATTTTATAAGCACTGCCACAGACTCTGGATTATTTACCGCCGCCGAGATCATCAATGGCGTTAATCCCGGGCCACCCAAGTTGGCGTTAGGGTCATACCCCACCTCAAGAAGCTTCTTAACAAGTAAGGTATTTCCAGCCTCGGCTGCTTTGTATAACCCTGATGGGCCATAACCCTCCCTGTCTTTAATATAAATATAAGCAGCAGTTCCTTTTCTACATTCTTCCCCGTTTCCACCTGCGTTATCCCGGCATATACCGGAAATTACTTTACAGACGTAATGGGCGACCATTTCTGGCTTATCTTTCCCATTTTTCTTGAATTCTTTTACTTGCACCAGCATACAGTCATCATAAATAACTTGATCAAACGAGCGTTCTTCCTGTTTTCGACCAGCAGTAAGGAGTATGGAGTACGCGTCACCATCAACTTCTAATAGGTACCCTACCGCTTTTCCGAGGTTTCCCACCGGCACCACCCGCTCTATTTTCATGCCATGATTTCGCAATACTCGCTGCAAAGCGTAGTAGACGCTATTGCTGAGTTCAGTATCATACTGCGTGACAAGAAAGTCCATGCCTCCTGGGGGCGCATTCATAAGAAATACATGCTTGCCATCCTTGGACCCAGCAATTCTTGCTTCTATTCCGTCGAGGACAATACGTCTGCTTGCCCCAGTGGTGGCGGAACAATCTTGTGTAAGCTGGTATGGGCTATCGCATGTCATCAGAAGCCCAGAAATTGGCGTTTCCTTAAGCGCTTCCGGCACCACATCTTCACCTACTGATGCGCAGGAGGCCATGCCTACGACCATCAGCAATATCATCACCCTTCCTATGGCGTTCATTTGTTTCCCTTTTTCAGTCTTCCGATGGTGTCATTTTCATATGCTTGGCAGGTGTTACATCCCACTCAACAATTCAAGCCCAGCCCCTTTGGTTGACCACTTTAATTAGCGACAGAGTTTTGTTATCGACTTTGCGCTCACTAGTGGCACGCGTATCCATGCTGACTCGCCGACCTGTTCAAACTGATATATTGAAAATGTGCAGTTATCTGATGGCTCTTTGTTAAAGACCGCTTCATATGCGCTATTTTCATCAGGCGTGAATATAACCCCAGCTTTACAGTAATTATAAATTATGGTGCCTGGCCACTGGATTCGCCAAAGCGACATGGCAGCGCCATGTAGCACAAACGGCTTCCCCGCAGGAACGAGAACCTCTGTGGTTTGTTTTGAAAGTCTGCCTGTTGGGAGCGGGACACCCACACTAACACCCGCTCCATTATTTATCATCGAATTAGCAAGAGCGCCAAGCACTGCAATCTTTGGCTCGAATTCAGGACTACCAGCAGCAATACAGGTTGGATTGTCGCCAACTGTTATGTAATTGTTATTGGAGACGTTTGAAATAATTCGCAACTTTGCAATTGGTTCGCCTTGTGGCGCTTCATAATTAGTCGCGCACCCTTGAATAAGTATGCCAAGCAAGCAAAATAGTGTCGCTAGGTAACGGGGCATAATGATTGTCCAATATGTAGGTATTTTTAAATGAGCCGTGCCAAATGAGCCTAGTTCACATTATCTTACCAAGGCTTGAACTTATTGTGAGCCATGGCCTCCATGGCACTACGTAAAGCATGTCTACTCCTGATATTTCGCCGCTCGATCACCTATGGAGCGTGGCATGAGCAGGCTAATCACTCATGCCCACCACTATTATTGATTGAGCCTTGACGACCTCCATGCTTCTTGAGGAGATCAACAACATCGGCATGACCATATTCTGCGGCTATTTGTAAAGAGGTGGCACCCATTTCGTTGGTGGCATTGACTTTGGCGCCCCTTTCAATAAGGAGCTTTGCCATCTGCAACTGCCCAGTCAGCGCCGCATAGTGGAGAGGTGTCGAGTTGATGATGCCCTTGGCATTGACATTCGCCCCCCTGGCGATCAGTATGGTTGCAATAGGGATATGTCCCGTCTCGGCCACGACATGTAGCGCGGTGGTGCCGTATTGGTTCGTAGCATCGACATCGGCGCCATTCGCGAGTAACACTTCCACCACGGTCTGATTCCCAGGCTTGGCTGCCCAGTGCAAAGGCGTGGCGCCATCTTTCCCTTGAGCATTCACGTCGGCACCCTGTGCAACGAGAAATATCACTATGTCCGTATTTTCTTCCATTGCTGCGATATGCAGCGGGGTGAGAAAATAATCGTCCCTTAGTTCAACACTTGCCCCCTTATTAATCAGTAATTCAACAAACTCAGCATGCCCACCAAGGATCGCCCATTGCAGAGGTGGGGCGCCATGTTTACCTCTGGCATTAGGGTTGGCGCCATGAGAAATAAGCTGTTTTCCTAATTCCAGGTTACCGGCCATGGCTGCCAAGTGGAGTGGCGTATACCCTTCCTTATCTGTCTCATTCAATCCGACGCCTTGAACGATCAACATTTCTATCTGCTTCTTGTTTTTATCTTTTATGGCGTCATGGAGTGGTCCCGCCATACTTGAAGACGAATAAATAATACATGCCAATGCTGTAATAATAAACGTTTGGAATCTGGTTTTCATGTCCTTTCCCTCCTGTCAGATATTATTCAGTTGCTCCCGCTTGTCTGAGTATTTCAATTACTATATCGTAGCCTCCATCTTTTGCCATCGTGATAGCCGACCTCCCCATCATGTTAAGGGCATTGACCTCGGCGCCTTTGGCGATCAATACTTTCACGATATCCATATTCCCACGCAGCGAGGCAATCATCAATGCGGTGTTCGATATGACGTTCTTTGAGTCAGGATTGGCGCCGGATTCCAGCATGAGTTTGACTATCTCAGTATGACCGGCGGATATGGCAAGGAGAAATGGGCTGTTCCCAAAAGTATTTTTCTGGTTCGGGTCGGCGCGTGCCTTCAACAAGGCGTTCACAATGTTGGCGTAGTCCTTCCCCACTGCGGCCGATAGAGGCGAATAGCCATAGATGATTTCTATGTTGGCGTCCGCCCCATGCCCCAACAAGGCAAGTACCACTTCAAGGTGGCCTTGCTCTGATGCCGCTATCAGGGCAGTCTGGTCATCAATCTTCTTCGGTCTGACATTGGGATCGGCACCGGCCTCAAGCAGCATTTTGACTATGGATATGAAGCCGTATTTCGACGCGTACATCAACGCAGTCCGCCCAAAAGTGTTGCGCGCGTTGGGGTTGGCCTTGGCTTCCAGCAGCAAGGCCACCGTGTCCTTATGCCCCTCGGCGGCGGCGATCATCAATGGCGTCCAGCCTACCTCGTTATGCCAGTTCGGATCGAAGCCGTTGGCCAGCAAGTCACGAACGATATCGCTGGCACCCCGCTCTGCGGCACCATACAAAGATGCTCCAAGCTGCGGGGTGTAGTTCGGATCGCCTAATCTGTAGTCGTGAAGTACCTTCAGGCAATCATCGCCATCAGGTTTATCCATGCAGACGCGCGCCTGGGTTCGACAAATGAATTGGACTAATTGGGCGGCTTCTTCACGATTTTTGAACTTTGGCCCGATCTGCTTCAAGGCGGCGGGTGTCTTGGCTTTAACGCACGCCTCCATAATCCGTTCCAATACAGGGTCTGTTTCCGCGGCGCCCAGACTAGAGAGAGGCAACCCACAAGCAGCGAGCAAAGCCACCAACCTGACCGGAAATCCATGAGCGATCAATTTCATCCTTGCCCCCCGTTCAAAAAAACATCCTGCTCTTCTTATTGATTTCTAGACCACTACTGCAGGATTCTCCATGGGACCAAGACCGCCGGCCCCTGGTCGGATCCGGTCGATGGCTGTCTTGGCATCCAGATCTCGCGCAATCGGTGTGCAGCCACCAGTCGGCATGAATGGTGGTCGTCTAAGCTGAAAAGACCATCATTGGATGCGGAGGTTGATCGTGCGTCTGATCACGCTGTGTGGGTTCGTGGTAGTGCTGTTTTCGGCACATGTTTATGCGAGCCCGACCCAAGAAGCTCAGAAGGCGCTGGAACGAGGCGACCGTACCGTCGCTGTGCAGACCTTGCGTGCTGGAGCGGAACAGGGGGACGCGGAAGCGCAGGCCGTGCTCGGCAGCGTCTATTCCTACGGGCTGCTGGGGGTTCCGCGCAACGATGACTTGGCCTTGTCCTGGTATCGCAAGTCTGCAAGACAGGGCCATCTCGAAGGACAGTACAACGTCGGCGTGATGTATGCGGGCGGCCGTGGGGTGTCCAAGGATCAGGCGGTTGCGGCTGAGTGGTATCGCAAGGCGGCAAGCCAAGGCCACGCCAGCGGTGCCTACAACCTGGGCGTGTTGTACGCGGATGGGGAAGGCGTCGCCAGGGACAATGCTCAGGCGTTTGAGTGGTTTCGCAAGGCCGCGGAAGCAGGACATCCCAGCGCGCGTTTGAACATCGGTGTCTTTTATCGGTTTGGCCGGAGCGTTGCCCAGGACGAATCAGAGGCGGCCAAGTGGTTTCGGCTCGCCGCAGATGACGGCCTGCCCGCCGCGCAGTTCTATCTAGCTTTGCTTCACAGGAAGGGACAAGGGGTACCGAAGGACGACGCGGAGTCGGTCCGATGGCTGACGCGCGCCGCCCACGCCGCATACCCGCCGGCGCAATATGAGCTTGGACTTGCTTACCTGAATGGGCAGGGTGTGACGAAGAGCGATGACGAGGCCCTGCGCTGGGTTTTGGCCGCAGCTGAACGCGGGCACCCTCGGTCGCAAGTGGAACTCGGTAGTTTTTATGATGAAGGCGTCGGTGTCGGCATAGATCCCGTGCAGGCCTATGTCTGGTGGTCTCTGGCCGCTCGCCAAATGCCGCAAGTGTCTGAACTTCGTGATCTGGGCCGCGAGCGCCTGACCCCCACCCAGCGACAGACCGCCGATCGCCAGATTGAGAAATGGCAACCGATACCTGTCGATGACCAACGAGTAGGGCGGCGGTAGTCCGTTGATTACGCCTCCTTGTTACCCTCTGGTTGTCTGGTTGAACTGTGCGGGTGAAGGTCGATACATCATGCTCCGTGACTATCAGCTTGCTGAGCATGAAGGCCGCTGATAAAGCAAAACTGAGCTCGGCCGCCGCGATGTGTCTGACTGATGCCATGGCTGATGCACCGATGACCGTGTCAGTCTCACGGCAGGCCGTTTACCGCAGCAAACCGGTCGCACATCAACACAGTTTTCCCGCTCCGCCAACGGTGGTGCCTGGCCGGACACGGCCCGACGCATGCGATCCCAATTGCTGACGTTCACACCAAGCTGGAGGCACCGCCTAGCCGTCCGGTTTGGCCGATCAAGAGTCATCGGTCTCTTCGTCCTGAGGGTCGGCAAGGCGCTGAACACCAGCCACTCATCTGTGCTAATAAAGGTTATCTCGGCGGCTGTTCCTGGTCGGTACTTGCTGCCTATCAGGCTGGCGGCGCTTCAGAACATCCAACGGCTCAAGTGAAGTTGGCTTTCACATGATCGCCAATCCCCTGGCAGGGTGAAGCGGTGAGACGGGATGGTGTAAGCTGAGCACAGCTTGCCGCCAGACCTTCAGATGCTCGACCCGCCGAGATCAACGCAATTCCAGCCCGACCCTGACCTTTCCGAGGCCCTGCGCCTGCTGGGCAAGTCGGATTTTCTTCTGGCGGTGCACGATGCCAGTTTTCCCGGTGTGGAAGGCGAGGACTGCGGGCGTGGCAGTCCCTACGGCGCGGGGGGGCTGGCGCTGGCCGGCTTCGCTCGTTCCCTGGGTTTCACGGGTCTGCAACTGGGCCCGCAGGGGCAGACCTCTTCGGTCAACCCTTCGCCCTATGACGGCACGCTGTTCTCCCGCAATTTCCTTTCCCTGGATCTGGGCGCCCTCGCTCACGATGCCGCGTGGGGCGGCTTGTTGAGCGAAGAAACCTGGCGCGCGGCGGTGGCCGGCAATCCGCGTCCCGACGGGTGCGGGGTGGCCTACGCTTACGCGTTCGACACCTATGAGCATGCGCTGGACGAGATCCATCACCGTTTCACCGAGGCGCGCCGGCAGGGTGAGCCCGAAGCGGTGCGGCTGAGCATCGCGCTTGCCGACCTCTGGCAAAACAACCGCTGGTTGCGCGACGACGCCCTGTATGAGGCGCTTTGCCAGGAACACGGACACCTGCCCTGGCGGCAGTGGCCGCAAGCAGGTGAGGGCGGTTTGGACCGATTGTTGCCCGACCCGCCGGCCGCGGTCGCGGCGGCCTGCGAGGGTAGGCGGCAGGCTTTGCGGTTGAAATATGGTGGCCTCCTGGAACGCTACGCCCTGGTCCAACTCATCCTGCTGGAACAGCATCGGGCCCTCCTTGGCCGCATGCGGGCGTTGGGGCTGAAGATTTACGGTGACGTGCAGGTGGGTTTTTCACAGCGCGATGCCTGGAGTCGGCAGGCTTTGCTGCTGCGCGACTACTGCATGGGCGCGCCACCCAGCCGTACCAATGTCGAGGGCCAGCCGTGGAACTACCAGGTGCTGGACCCGGCGCGCTATCTGGGCGCCGATGGCGGCTCCGGCCCGGTGCTCGATTTCGTCGCCGAGCGCCTGGGCAAGATGCTCGCGGAGTTTGACGGCCTGCGTCTGGATCATCCGCACGGCCTGGTCTGCCCCTGGGTCTATCGCGCTGACGACCCTGACCCGTATCACGCGGTGCAGAACGGGGCGCGGCTGTTCGCTTCACCGGACCTGCCCGACCATCCCGGGTTGGGCCGACATGCCATCGCGCGGCCGGAGCAGGTCGACCGGACACGGCCGCGTTACGCGGACGATTGGGTGCGAGACCTCGACCTCGATCAGGAGGGTCGCTACGCGTTGCTCGTGGATGCCCTCATGGCACAGGTGAGCACCCACGGCCGGCGCCGCGAGGATATTTTGTGCGAGGTGCTCTCTACCGAGCCGCTGCCGCTGCGGCGGGTACGCCTGCAGCACGGTCTGGGTCGCTTCCGGGTGACCCAGAAGGCGAATCTGGACGATCCCCGAGACGTCTATCGTGGCGAGAACGCGCAGCCCGAGGACTGGGTCATGGTGGGTAACCACGACACGCCGTCACTATGGCGCCTGGCTAAAGGTTGGCAGGGGCGGGATGAAGGATGCCGGCAGGCGGCCTATCTCGCGCGTCGTTTGCGCCCGGATGCCCCCGAGCCACTGGCCGCCGTTCTGGCCGCCGACTACCGAAAACTGGCCCACGCCAAGGTGGCGGACCTGTTCCTGAGTCCCGCCCGCCACGTCATGCTGTTCTTCGCCGACCTGTTCGGGCTGGAGGAGAGCTACAACGTGCCGGGCAAAGTGGCCGAGGACAACTGGATCCTGCGGGTGCCACCGGACTTTGCCCGCCGCCATGCAGAAGACACGAGTCGAGGCGAGGCGCTCAACCTCCACGCGGCGCTGGCGCTGGCCTTGCGCGCCCGCCCGGAAATCGCCCGCGCCAGTTCGGCACTCATCGCCAGGTTGGAGGCTCGCGCGGGCTGGCGCGTCGATTGATCCTGGAAACAGCCGTTGGCCGCGTCGTAGGAGCGGGCTTGCCCGCGATAGCCGCCACCAATCGCGGGCAAGTAGACGTAGGTTGGGCAGCGGAGTCGTTGTCCGCTTTAGCGGCTTACGAATCCGGCGTGCCCCTTGCGGCTGCAAAGCGCGGCGTGCCCAACATGGCGACGGGTTGTTGGGCACGCTGCGCTTTGCCCAACCTACGCTTCTATGGATTCAGATTGATCGGGCGAGGAGAGGTCGTGAAGCATCAACGCCCCACGCTACCTAACAAGGTGGGTGTCAGGGCAGGCGAATACTGGCGGCCTGGCCGGCCCAGGTGCCGGCGGTGCGGGGGAGGACGACGTCGAGGAGGGCGCGGCCTTCCGGTTGCGCGGTGATTGCGCGGATGCGGCCTTTGACGGTCTGGCCGGCGATCTGCACGCTGGCTTCTTCGCCTAGACGCAGGTTGGCGGCTTGCGCGGCTTCGATGGGCGCGCGCGCGAGCCATTCGTCGGCGCGGGCGATGCTGACGACGGCGGCGGGCTGGCAGGGGGAGGTGATGACCAGGCCGGGTTCGCCATGGCGGGCGAGGATGATGGCGTCGAAGGGGGCGCGCAGTTCCGATTCGGCGAGCAGACGGCGGGCTTTTTCCACCCGCGCCTGGGCGGCGGCCAGCCCGGCCTGGGCGCGGGCGTGGCGGAGTTTGGCGGCGTCGAGTTCGGTGGTGGAGGAGACGGTGCGCGCGTAGAGCTCCTTGACCCGGTCGAGGTCGCGGCTGGCGTCGGCTTCTTCCTGAATGAGGCGGTCGAGGTCGGCGCGGGTTTCCGCGATGCCGGCTTTGAACAGGGTGGGGTTGAGGGCGGCAAGCAGTTCGTCCTTTTTCACCGTCTGGCCGGCCTGGACGTTGACCTGTTCGATCACGCCGGCGACCGGCAAGGTGAGGCTGACGCGGCCGGACCAGTCAAGCGTGGCGGGAAGGTCAGCCGCCATGGCGTTACCGGCGACCAAAGCGAACAGAAGCGGTAGGGTGGATAAGCGGAGCGCATCCACCATCCTCGCCGCCAATGGTGGATGCGCTTCGCTTATCCACCCTACGGAATAGCTGTGCTGCGGGTTTCGCAAAGTCTCGACAAGACTCTGATTCATATCTTTTCCTCTACTTTCACGGTTTCCAGCGGTGTGCCCAGCAGGGCTTCCAGGCGCGCGATGGCGAGTGCCAGGCGGTATTCGACGGCGCGTTTGCGCAGCCGGGCGGATTGGGTTTCGGCCATGCTGCTGCCGAGGTTGGTTTTCAGTTCCAGTTCATATTCGGCGCGCGCTTTTTCCAGGGCGAGGTCGCGGTAGAGTGAGTTGGCTTCGCTGCCGCGGCGTTCGCTTTCGCGCAGATAGTGGATTTCTTCCCAGGTGTCGGCCAGGGTCTGGCGCAGTTCCTGTTGCAGCTTGTCGTGCTGGGCCTGGCGTTCCTGGAAGGTGGCCTGTTCGCGCGCCATGCGGGCATCGACGCGGCCACCCTGCCATAGCGGCCAGACGAAGTTGAGGCCGGCGCGGAGGTCGTCGCGGGTGCTGGAATCACGGCTCCAGGCGGCGGCTTCGGCTTCGAATTCGACGCTGGGACGGTTGTCGGCGCGCACGCCTTCGATGCGGTTGCGCGTGGCGGTGAGCAATTGCTTCTGGGCCAGCAGGCGCGGGTTGTGCGCGAGCATGGTGTCGAGCAGCGGCATCAGTTCCGGCAGCTTGCGTTCGTTGCCGCTGAGCTTGGGGTCGACCAAGTCTTCCCGCACGGTTTCCGAACGGTTGAGCGCGAGGCCGAGTTGCATGCGCTTGTCGCGCAACTTGCGGCGCACGTCATTGCGACGCGCCAGGCTGTCGAGGTAGCGCGCCTCCAGTTCCGCCAGTTCCCACTGCGCCATCTGCCCCAGGGCCAGGCGGTCCTTGGCGTTGTCCCAGGACACGTAGGCGGTCGCCATGAATTCGGTGTCGGCGGTGTATTGCATGTCGGCCAGCAGTACATCGAAATAGCGCGCCATCAGGGTGAGGCGGCGCTGGCCACGGGTGTCGAGCAGTTGCAGGTCACGCGCGGCGGTTTCGTCGCGCGCGGCCGCCAGGCCGCTGTCCTGGCGGCCGGCATCGAACAGGGTCTTGCGGGCGTTGAGGCGGGCCTGGTGGTCGGGCTGGAAACGGTCGTTGTTGAGTTGGTTGCGCCCGGTGCGCAGCGCGCCTTCCAGCGTGACGCGGAAGTCGGAGAGGCTCTCCGCGAGTTGTTGTTCGGCCAGGGCGCCGGCCCGTTGCGCGCGGGCGAGGTCGAGGTCGGGGTGCGGCGCTTCGGCCTGCGTCAGCACGGTTTCCAGAGTGAGGGGCGGCGCCGGTTCGGCTGCCAGGGCGCCGCTGGTGAGGAGCGCGAGGATCGGCAACCAGCATTTCATGGTTTGGCGGCCTTCTTGTAGACGTTGAACGCTTGGGTCTTGTAGGCGCCTTCCACCACATAACGGCCAAGCAGCATGAATTCCTCGGCGGTCTGGGTGGCGCCGGTGAAGCGGGTGATGGCGTTGCCTTCCAGATCGAAGAACAGGAAGGTGGGGGTGGCGCGCGCCCGGTTGGCCAGGGCGAAGGCTTTTTCAGTGGTGGCGTTGCCCTGGAAGTCGGTCATGTCGGTGCCGCCTTTGACGTCCACCGTGTAGATGAGGAAGTGCTTGCGGTACCAGTCCTGTACTTCGGACTGGTTGAGCACCGTGCCTTTCATGCGTGAGCAGAACGGGCATTCTTCCATTTCGAACATGATCAGCACGCCCTGTTTGTCTTCCTGCTTGGCGGTGGCGAGTTCGTCCTTGAAGTCGCCCATCTTGGACATGAAGAAATGACTGTGTGGGTCGCGCACTTCGGCCAGGGCGGGCAGGGTCGGCAGGACAAGGGCGAGCGTGAGGAGGAGCCAGCGCATAGGGGTGACCTTATTTCTTGTTGCGGATGTAGCGTTCGATGGCGTCGCGGGTGACGGCGCCGACGTTGTAGGCCACCTGTTTGCCCTGCGGGTTGAACAGATAGGTGGTGGGCAGGCCGGGAATGGCGCCGACCTGGGCGGCGAGTTTGTGATCGCCCAGCACCATGGGGTAGGAGATCATCATCTGGTCGGAGAACTGCAACACTTCCTTGGGGTCGCGGTAATCCAGCGCCACGCCGATGACCACCAGGTTGTTTTTCTTGCTCTCGTGCAGGGCGACGAGGTCGGGAATTTCCTCCAGGCAGGGCGGGCACCAGGTGGCCCAGAAGTTCACCAGCACCCACTTGCCCTTGTACTGATCCAGGCTCTGGGTCTTGCCCTTGCTGTCGGTGAAAGTGAAGGCCTGGGCGCTGAAGGCGCCGGCGAGAAGGAAAAGGAAGAGGCTGAGGCGTGAAATCATGGCGCTGTCCTGGCAAAAGCGTTTCAGACCGGGTGAGCCCGGGGAGGTTCAGTGGGATTTATCGGCTTGCTGCTCGGCGGCCTGCCCGCCATGCCCGTCAGAGGCATGCGTCAGGTACAGCACCAGACCGATCAAGGCGACCGCGCCGGAGCAGGCCTTCAAAGATTTTTTCGATCAGGTTCATCGCCAGGACTCCGGGATACAGGAGGGGAAAATGCCGTTCCGGGGGGAAATATCGGCAGGTAGAATGCGACGGTGCGACGCGGTTAGCGGAAGCGTCGAATCCCTCGTAGGAGTAACGGGAACACATGCAACCCAGATACGTCCTGCCCGCTCGCGAGCCGGCGCGCACTATAAGCTTGGAGACAAAGCCCAAGCAAGTTGATGCTTGGCTCCTGCGCTTGCCCATGTCCAACCCCGCCGAGGCGGCTGAGGAACTGGCCGATTACCTCGCCACGCTCAACCGCGCCGACGTTTCCCACGATGTGCGCGTCAAAGTGGCCGAACGTCTCTACCGTGTGGTGGATGACGTGGTCGGTTCCTTGCGCGAGCAATACGGGTCGGTTCCTCTGCCTTTGCCCGCCAGGCAGCATCGCAATGCGGAACTGGCGCGGCGTCTGCTGCTGGAAATCGCCGATTGCCACAAGGTGTTGACCCTCGAATGGCTGGGGCAGCGTTTCCATTTGTTTGGCGGCAATCCGGTGCCGCAATACCTGCAACGCATCCTTCTGGCTTTGCAGTCACTCCTGGAAATCTGCTACGAGACGCATGAGTCCTGCCCGCATGGGCTCTGGATGGATTTGCACCAGACCTATAACTACGCCTTGCGCAGTGGCCTCAAGGATGTGGTTCCGGAGGGCGGCAAGCACATGCTTTCGCTGGAGCGGATCTACCTCGACACGTTGCTGATGGCACTGTCCGATCCTTACCATTTTCCGCAAAGCGAACTGCCATGGACCAAGGACATCATTGCCCGTTTTTCCAATCTGGCGCGCCTGTTCCCCGCCGATGAGTCCACTCAGAGCCATGTCGGCCTGTTCCTGATCGAGGTCAATACCGATGCCCCGCCGCGTCCCCTCGCGCGCGAGCCGCATCCCATGAGTCCGCGTTGGGAACTGTTGCTCAACACCACCGATCTGGCCAAGCATCTGGCACTGCTCAGCTCGCATCTGCGTGGACAGGAAGACATCGGGAAACTCGGCCTGCCCGAAGTCGCGCGCGATCCCGCCTACACCAGCATGTTGCGCCGCCTCCGGCTGAATTGGGGGGCTTCCCTGCAACGCATGGCGCAACGCCGCCGGCATCAGGACGAACGCGAATTCGAAGTCGGCTTTGGTCTCAAGGCCCTGCATCACCTGATCTCACCGCCGCAGACCGGTAATGCCGCCCACTTCAGCGCCGGCGGCAACGAGGCACCGCCCGCGCGGGTACGTTGCCGGATCGTGGACGACAGCATGGGTGGCCTGGCCTTGCGCCATAGCGGCCCCGGCGTGCAGATCCGGGTGGGTGATGTGGTGGGCTTGCTTCAGGCCAACGGCGCCTGGAGCATCGGCCTGGTGCGCTGGTTTCGCATTTCGGAGGCGGGCGACATGTTCTTTGGTGTGCAGCTCCTGGCGCCCCAGGCCGATGCCGTGCAATTGCGCCGTATCGATAACGGCCGCCAATGGCCCGGCCTGTTGCTCCTGCCCAACCCGATTACCCGCCAGGTGCCGATGCTGCTTTCCCTGCCCGGCACCTTTGCACCAGGTGTCCTGGCCGAAGTGCGCACCGCACAGGGCAAGCACGACATCAAGGTGGACGCGCGCCTGGAGTCCACCCCCAGCGTGGATATATATCGCTTCCAGATGGAAGATGCCGAGCCGCCGCTTGCGCCAAGGGGAAAGTAAGACAGGCGCGGCGGAAAAGCACCCGGGATGAAAAAAGCGCGGCCGGGCCGCGCTTTTTTCTGGATGACCGCAAGCGCTTCAGCTCTCGCCGGTCAGCTTCTGGTACTTGGCGTAGAGCTGATCCTTGTCTTCCACGTAATTGGGGTTGACCGGGATGCAGTCCACCGGGCAGACCTCGCGGCACTGCGGGGTGTCGAAGTGGCCGATACATTCGGTGCATTTGTTGGGGTCGATGATGTAAATATCCTCACCCTGGGTGATGGCCCCGTTCGGGCACTCCGGCTCGCATACATCGCAGTTGATGCATTCGTCGGTGATTATCAGCGCCATGTTTTTTCCTCTATCAAATCAATTGCTGTATCTGGCGGCCAGTCGCTTGGCCACCTCTGGATGTACGAACGGCCTCACATCCCCATGAAGCCGCGCGATTTCGCGCACCATGCTGGCGGAAATGAACATGTGCTGTTCCGCCGGCGTCAAAAAAACGGTTTCCATTTCCGGGTCGAGACGGCGATTCATGCCCGCCAACTGAAACTCGAATTCAAAGTCCGATACCGCGCGCAGACCGCGCAACACCAGGTTGGCACCGACGCTACGTACGAAGTCGACCAGCAAACCAGTGAACGGCTGTACCCGTAGCCCCGGCAGATCGGCCAGGGCCAGGCTCAGCAACTCGACGCGTTCATCCAGGCTGAAACAGGGACTCTTCGGCGCATTGTCAGCTACCGCCACGACCACTTCATCGCACAGCTTCAACGCGCGCCGCACCAGATCTTCGTGCCCACGGGTGACTGGGTCAAATGTACCGGGGTAGACGATGATGCGTTTCAAGCAAGCTCCAGCAAGCAGAAATGGGATAGCCCGGCGCGGCCCTGGCGCAACACTGTCATGCCTTCCGGTGCCAGTGGCCTGGGCGATTCGGCGTAGATTCTACCGTCAGGTGCCAGGCGTGTCGCCGCGAGCGGGAGGATGATCGGTAACAAATCGCCGGCGAAGGGCGGGTCGAGAAAGATCAGGTCGTAGCTGTCGCTGCTACTTGCGAGATGGCTGCGTGCATCGCGGCGCAGGATTTCCACGCCGGATATCGCCAGTGCTTGTGCGTTTTTCAGCAGGGCTTCATGAGCGCCGCGTTCCTGTTCCAGCAGCACCACCCGCGCGGCGCCGCGCGAGGCGGCCTCGAAACCGAGCGCTCCGCTGCCGGCGAAGGCATCCAGGCAGACCAGGCCGTCGAGGCGCTGGCCGAGCCAGTTGAACAGGGTTTCCCGCACCCGATCCGGCGTTGGCCGCAGGCCGGGTGCATCGGGGAAATGCAACACCCGGCTGCGGTATCGGCCGCCGATGATGCGGACCGAGTTACTTGCTCTGGCCATCTGTTTGCCCACCGACGATCACTGTGCTCATCGCCGCCGGCGGTACCCGCGCGCGGAAGGCGCGCAGGATGTCGTCATGGCTGACGGCTTCCACCTGGGGAATGTAGGTATCCAGCCAGTTCAGCGGCAATCGATAGAAGCCGATCATGGACAGGTATTCGAGGATCTTCTTGTTGCTGTCGATGCGCATGGGAAAGCCGCCGACCAGGTTGTTTTTGGCCTGGGTCAGTTCGGCGTCGCTGGGGCCTTCCTCCAGATAGCTGCGTAGGATGTGGTGAGCGTAGCGAACCGCATCATCGGTCGCCTCGCGCCGGGTTTGCAGTCCGATCTGGTACGGCCCCTGCTCGCGCATCGGCATGAAGTAGCTGTAGACACTGTAGGCCAGGCCCTTCTTGTCGCGGATGGCCTTGGTCAGGCGTGAATCGAAGCCGCCGCCGCCGAGGACGTAGTTGCCGACATAGAGCGGAAAGTAATCGGGGTCCTCGCGCTTGAGGCCGGGCAGTCCCATGAACAAATGGCTTTGCGTGGCGGGGTGGGGAATGACTTGTTGTTTGCCTTGCTGCTTGACTGTGACCGGCAGAATCGCGGTGGGCGCTTCGCCCGGCGGCAGGCCGCCAGCCAGCTTCTCCGCCAGTTTTTCCGCTTCCGCGCGGCTGATGTCGCCCATCACCGCGATGGCCATGTTCTGTGCCCGGTAATAGTTGCGATGGAAGGCGACCAGGTCGTCGCGGCCGAGTTTCGCCACGGTTTCCTGTTCGCCGCCTTCATTGAGGGCATAGGGGTGGTCGCCGTAGATCGCGGCCTGAAAGGCCTTGGCGCCGATGTACTCGGGACGCGTTTCGGCTTCCTGCAAGCCGGCGATGACGCGCGCCTTTTCCCGCTCCAGCACACCGGCATCAAAGCGCGGCGCGGACAGGATGGCAGCGAGCAGATCCATGCTCTGATCGCGTTCCACCTTGCCGGAGAGTGTGCGCACCTGAAAGCCGGCGCGGTCGGCATCGAGGCGGCCGCCCAGATTGGCGCCCACATCGGCCATCTTTTCCGCGATGTCGCGTTCCTCATAACTGCCGGCACCCAGGGCCATGACATGGCGGGTGAGGCTGGCGAGGCCGGATTTCTCGCGGCTGTCGCGGGCGCTGCCAGCGTCGAAATCGACACTGATGTCCAGCATCGGCAGTTCGTGGTTTTCCACAAAATAGACGCGCGCGCCCTGCGGCGTGGTCCAGTTCTGGATGTCGAGCCCAGCCTGTGCCTGCGCGGTCAGCAGCAGGGTGGCGAGGATGCAGAAAAGACGCTCAATTCGCATGACGGCCTCCGAAGCCACGTTTGGCGGGTTTGTTGCTGTCCAGCGGTTGCGGGTCGAGTTGCGCCACGGTCAATGTGCTGTCCACCAGATATTTCGCGGCCACCGCGCGCACCTGCTCGGCGGTGACTTCCTTCAATTTGCGGAAGCGAATATCGCGCGCCCGGTAATCGAGCCCGGCGGTGGTCCACTCGCCGATCAGCATGGCTTGATAGAACAGGGAGTCTTGCTGATACACCTGGCTCGCCAGCACCTGCGCCTTGACCCGGGCGAGTTCCTTTTCGTCGACGCCGTCTTTCACGATGCGGGCGATTTCCTGTTTCAGCGCCGCTTCGAGTTCCGCCACCGTATGGCCTTCGGCCGGTGTGGCATCGACCATGAACAGGGCGGGTCCGCGCGAAACTGCGTCGTAGCCGGCGCTGGCTTCGGTGGCCAGCCGTTTCTCCCGCACCAGAGTCTGGTTCAGTCGCGCCGAGGCGTGGCCATCCAGCACTCCGGCGAGAATTTCCAGGGCATAGGGGTCGCTGTCCTTTTCCGGGTCGGCCAGGCTCGGCGCCTGCCAGGCGAGTGCCACCACCGGGAGCTTGGCCGGCGCTTTCACCGTCACCTGCCTCGCGCCGTTCTGTTCCGGCTCGCGTTGCGGCTTGCGCTGGGGCAGGGCACGTGAGGCCAGTGGCCCGAAATACTGTTGTGCCCAGGCGAACACCTGGGTGGGGTCGACATCGCCGGCCACCACCAGCGTGGCGTTGTTGGGGGCGTACCAGCGTTGATACCAGGCGCGCGCGTCGTCCACGCTCATGTTCTTGAGGTCGTCCATCCAGCCGATCACCGGGTGCCGGTATGGATGTGTCTGGAACGCGCTGGCCATCAGTCCTTCGTAAAGCCGCCCCTGCGCGCTGTCCTCGGTACGGAGCCGGCGCTCTTCCATGACTACCTGGATTTCCTTGGCGAACTCGTCGCCGGAGAGCACCAGATTCACCATGCGGTCGGCTTCCAGTTTCAGCGCCAGTTCCAGGCGATCCTTCTGCAAGGTCTGGAAATAAGCGGTGTGATCGCGCGAGGTGAAAGCGTTCTCACGCCCACCGGCGGCGGCGATGCGGCGCGAGAACTCGCCAGCCGGCACGTCCGGGGTGCCCTTGAACATCATGTGTTCCAGCACATGCGCCACGCCGGTCGTGCCATAGCTCTCGTCCATGCTGCCGGCGCGATACCAGACCTGCGATACCGCCACCGGGGCGCGGCGGTCGGTCTTGACGATGACGCGCATGCCGTTGGCGAGCGTCTGTTCGACGATTTCGGCGTGGGCTACAGTGGTGACGGCAAGGCTCAGGACAAATAACAATCTCTTCATGGAGGGGGAACCAAGGCGGGGCAGAGGGGGGCGCATGATAGAATTTCCGGGCTTATAACGCAGCCTCTGACGCTCATTCTCCGTGTTTGGTTTCTTAAAATCCCGCAAGACGCAGCCCGATGTTGCCGGCAGTGCCGTTGCTGAGGTGGTGGCCGAAGTTGCCACCTCGGTGGACACCGAGGTGGCAGTAGACCCCGCGCCTGCTCCGGACCCCGCGCCCAAGCTGTCCTGGGCGCAACGCCTCAAAACCGGCCTGTCGCGTACGCGCAATGTTTTTTCCAGCCAGGTCACAGGCTTGTTCGGTGTCGGCGCCAAGATCGATGAGACGCTGTACGAAGAACTGGAAACCGTGTTGCTCTCCGCCGATGTCGGCGTGGAGGCCACCCAGCATCTGATAGACAGGCTGCGCGGCCGCGTAAAGCGCGAGCGCCTCACCGATGCCAGTCAACTACGCGCTGCGCTCAAGGCCGAGTTGGTGGATCTGATGGCGCCGCTGGAGCGTCCGCTCGATATCAGCAGTAACAAACCCTTTGTGATCATGCTGGCCGGGGTCAACGGCGCCGGCAAGACCACCACCATCGGCAAACTGGCGCGACGTTTCCAGGCCGAGGGCAAAAGCGTGCTGCTGGCCGCCGGTGACACTTTTCGCGCCGCCGCGCGCGAACAACTGGCCGAGTGGGGCAAACGCAACAACGTGGAAGTGATTTCCTCGCAGGCTGGCGACTCCGCGTCCGTGATTTTCGATGCCATCCAGTCCGCGCGCGCGCGGGGCATCGATGTGGTGCTGGCCGATACCGCCGGGCGATTGCCCACCCAGTTGCACCTGATGGAAGAGATCCGCAAGGTCAAGCGCGTGATCCAGAAAGTCGATCCCAGCGCGCCACACGAAGTGCTGCTGGTGCTCGATGCCAACATCGGCCAGAACGCGCTGACGCAGGTGAAGTCCTTCGACGAGGCGCGGGGCCTGACCGGCCTGGTCATGACCAAGCTGGACGGCACCGCCAAGGGCGGCGTCATCGCGGCGCTGGCGGCGCGTTTTGGTCAAAAGCAAGCTGTGCCAGTGCGCTTCATCGGTATCGGTGAGGGCCTGGAAGACCTGCAACCGTTCCGTGTCGTCGAGTTTGTCGACGCGTTGTTCGCCTAACGGGCATGGCGACTTAGCGCCACCACGAATCATGAACGTTTCGCGCCATGCCCGTTTCCCTCACCCCCAACCCCTCTCCCTTAGGGAGAGGGGTGCTTCGAGCGTCGCTGGCGCGACGTTCACATTAAAACCATGTCCGCACAGCCGCTGATTGAAATCTCCGAGGTCACCAAGCGTTACCCCGGCGGCCATGAAGCACTGTCCAATATCTCGCTGGGCATCGAACAGGGCGAAATGGTGTTTCTCACCGGCCATTCCGGCGCCGGGAAAAGCACCTTGCTCAAACTCATCGCCGCCATCGAGCGCCCCACCAGCGGCCACATCATCGTCAACGGCCAGAATGTCGGCCGCATGAAACGCCCGGCGCTGCCCTTCTTCCGCCGCAACATCGGTCTGATCTTCCAGGACCACAAATTGCTGTATGACCGCAGTGTGTTCGACAACGTACTGATGCCCCTGCACATCCAGGGCGTGATCGGCAACGACGCAGCCCGCCGGGTGCGCGCCGCCCTCGACAAGGTCGGTCTGCTCAACAAGGAACGCGCCCGCCCCATCACGCTCTCCGGCGGCGAACAGCAGCGCCTGTGCATCGCCCGCGCCATCGTCAGCCGTCCCGCCCTGGTGCTGGCCGACGAGCCCACCGCCAACCTGGACGATGCCTATGCCCGCGACATCATGGACATGTTCCGCGCCTTCAACGAAGTCGGCGTCACCCTGGTTATTTCCACCCACGACCAGGATCTGATCAACCGCTATGGCGGCCACAAGGTCACCCTGGCCTACGGCAAACAGGTGGTTTGATGAAAGCCTGGCTCGCCCACCACCTGCACAGCCTCAAGATCGCGGCCGAGCAATTCCGCGCCGCGCCGGTCGCCACCTTGTTCACCATCCTGGTGATCGGGGTGGCGGTCAGCCTGCCCGCCGGTCTTTATGTGCTGCTCGGCAACCTGGAACGCGCGGCCGGCGGCGTCAAACCGCAAGCTGAAGTCACCGCCTTCTTCAAGGAAGTGGATGAGACAAAAGCCCGTGCCCTCGCGGCGAGCCTGAAGAAGCGTGTCGATGTCGCCGATGTCCAGTTCGTCAGCAAGACTGATGGCATCCAACGCCTGGAGTCCGCCGGCCTCGCGGAAGTCGCCTTGGGATTGCCGGAAAACCCCCTGCCGCACACCCTGGTACTCACCCCCAAGGAGGCCACGCCGGAGGCTCTGGAGGCGCTGGCCGCCGAAGTCAAAAGCAACCCGGATATCGAACGGGTGCTGGTGGATACAGACTGGATAAAACGACTCGCCGCCCTCATGCAATTGGGCCGCGACCTGGTCGGCATGTTGATCGTCGTGCTCGGCGTGGCGCTCGCGGCCATTACCGCCAACACGATTCGCCTGCAAATTTACGCACAGGAGGACGCGATCGAAGTCGCCCGTCTGATCGGTGCCACCGACCGCTTCATCCGTCGCCCCTTCCTCTATTTTGGCGGTATCCAGGGTCTGGTCGGCGGTCTCGCCGGCTGGTCGCTGGTGATCGCCGGCGGCCTGCTCCTGGAAAGCAGCGTCGCGCAGGTCGCCGCCGCCTATGGCTCACAATTCCTCCTGGCCGGCCTCTCGCTCCAGGAAACCGGCCTCCTGCTTCTGTTCTCGTCGATGCTCGGCTGGTTGGGCGCTTACTTCGCGGTGGGACGCGCGCTGCGACAGGGCGACTAAAGTTGATTAAAAAACTCGGGAACTCGCTCCGGTGCTTAGCACTCAACTCTGGCGAGTGCTAAAATCCAACCGACTTGAGCTACAGGAGTAAGCAGATGACCGCTACCACACTTGATTTTCCCGTCCCATCCACACTGGGCAGTCTGGAGAGCTACATCCAGGCGGTGAACCGTTTCCCGCTGCTGACCGCCGAGCAGGAACATGATCTGGCCGTGCGTTTTCACGAAAAGGAAGATGTCGAAGCGGCTCGCCAACTGGTGTTGTCGCACCTGCGTCTGGTGGTGGCCATCGCGCGCGGTTATCTGGGTTACGGCCTGCCCCATGCCGACCTGATTCAGGAAGGCAATGTCGGCCTGATGAAGGCGGTGAAGCGTTATGACCCGGAACGGGGTGTGCGCCTGGTGTCCTTTGCGGTGCATTGGATCAAAGCGGAAATTCACGAGTACATCCTGAAGAACTGGCGTTTGCTCAAGGTGGCGACCACCAAGGCGCAGCGCAAACTGTTCTTCAACCTCCGTAGCATGAAGACGCGCGATGGCAGCCTCACCAGCGGTGCCGTCGAAGAAATGGCGCGCGTTCTCAATGTCAATCACACGGACGTGCGGGAAATGGAAATCCGGATGTACGGCCAGGATGTATCGCTGGAGCCGAGTGTGGATGGCGATGAGGAAAGCTACGCACCGATCGCTTACCTGGCCGCGCCGAATGCCGAGCCGACACAGCATATCGAGAACAAGGAGCGCGAGAAGCTCGCCACCGTGGGTCTTTCGCGCGCCCTGGATAGCCTGGATGAGCGTAGCCGGCATATCGTCAAATCACGCTGGCTGAACGAGGAAAATCCCGCCACCCTGCATGAACTGGCCGCCGTATATGGCATTTCCGCCGAGCGGGTGCGTCAGGTCGAGGCCAAGGCCTTGCAGAAGATGCGCGCGGCACTGACGGTCTGATCCGGTTTTACCCCAAAGAAAAAGCCCCGCAGTGCGGGGCTTTTTCTTTGGGGTTCGGCGGAATCAGAACAATGAGCCCAATATCACCGAGAACAGGCTGAGCCAAGCCCAGACAATCAGGGAGATGACCAAAGTGAAGGGCAGGTTGTATTTGCTGAATATGTTCATCGTGTCACTCCGATTACAAAAATTTGCGCGATTCTACTGCTTGAAGAAGGGGCTCTCAACGCCATGGCTGTGCTCAACCGCCGGTCATGCTCATGAAGCGAACCAGTTTTTGCGGTTGCTCGCGGAATTCATGGCGTTCCGGTTTCATGTCGATGGCGCGGTGGATGGCCTCGACCAGATCAGCGTCGGAAGCGCCAGCGCGCATCAGGACACGGAAGTCCATACGTTCTTCCTGGCCCAGGCACAGGTGCAGGACGCCATCCACGGTCAGGCGCACGCGATTGCAGGTTTCGCAGAAGTGCTGCGAGATGGGGGTGATGAAGCCCACCGTGAACCGGCCGTCGGGGGTGCCCAGATAACGTGCCGGACCGCCGCCGCGCATCAGTGTGTCGACCAGGCCGAAGCGCCGGCGCAGGCGGGCGATCACCGGCTGCAGGTCGACGTAGCCCATGCGCCGGGCGGTCTCGCCCATCGGCATGAGTTCGATCAGGCGCAGTACGAAGCCACGTTCCATGCAGAAGGCGACCATGGCGTCAATTTCGTCGGCGTTTTCCCGCATCACCACCATGTTGACCTTGATCGGCGTGAAGCCTTCGCTCCGCGCGGCTTCCAGGCCAGCCAGCATTTTGTCCAGCGCCGGGCGGCCGTTGATCTTTTCCACTCGCTCCGGTTGCAGTGAGTCGAGGCTGACATTCAGACGGGTGACGCCGGCCTGCTTGAGGTCGCCGGCCATCTTGGCCAATTGCGTGGCGTTGGTCGACAGGGATAGATCCTCGATGCCCGGCAGGGCGGAGATGCGTCCACACAGGTCGACCACATTACGGCGCAGCAGCGGTTCCCCGCCGGTCAGGCGCACGCGTTTCATGCCCAGGCTGGCGAACAGGCCGAGCAGGCGTTCCAGTTCGTCGAAGTTGAGCCAGTGTTCCGGCTCCTCGAAGTCCTTGAAGCCTTCCGGGATGCAGTAGGCGCAACGCAGATCACAGCGATCCGTCACGGAAAGCCGCAGGTATTCAATGGTGCGTCCGAAGCGATCGACAAGCGGATTCGAGGCCAATGCGGTGGTCAATGCGGTGGTCATGGCAGCGGTTGTGCCCAAAAAGCGTTATGTGCGGCAGAATATAGCACTCGCGAATTCCTGGAGGTGCAATGCGTCGCATGATCGTGGTTCCAACCGATGCAAACCTTGACTTTGGTCATGAAAAGACCGCCTCGCGCGACGGGAGAATCCTTCCATGAAAGCGCTCGGCATCGCTGGCTACAGCGGCAGCGGCAAGACCACGCTGCTCGAAAAACTGCTGCCTCGGCTGCGGGCGACCGGTCTACGCATCTCGGTCATCAAGCAGAGCCATCACGATTTCGAGGTGGATGTGCCGGGCAAGGACTCCTGGCGGCATCGCGCGGCGGGCGCCCAGGAAGTGCTGCTCACTTCGCCGCATCGCTGGGTGCTGGTGAACGAATTGCGCGGTACGCCGGAACCCGGTCTCATCGAGCATTTGCAACGCTTGTCACCCTGCGACCTGGTGTTGGTGGAAGGTTACAAGCACGCCGATATACCCAAACTGGAAATCTGGCGCGGCGCCAATGAGCGGCCCTGGCTACATCCGGATGATGCAAACTTCATCGCCGTGGCGGCGGATCAGCCGCCGCCCGGCCAGATCAAATATCTTTCCATCGATGACATCGAGGCCATCCTGGCCTTCATTCTTGAGTACGCACAATGAGTGAATCTCCGCTTTCCGTCGACGTGGCCCTGGCGAACCTGCTCGCTGCCGCCATGCCGATTTCCGATCATGAAACCTGTCCGGCCGAAGCTGCATTGGGCCGCGTCCTGTCCACCCCGCTGGTCGCCAATGTCACTGTGCCGCCGCTCGATAACTCGGCGATGGACGGTTATGCCCTGCGCCTGGCTGATTGGAGTGACGCGGCCGGATTGCCTGCGTGGTTGCCGATTTCGCAGCGCATTGCAGCCGGCGCGTTGGGCGCCGAGCTGGCCCCCGGCACGGCGGCGCGCATTTTCACCGGGGCGCCAGTGCCGGCCGGCGCCGATTGCGTGGTGATGCAGGAAGACTGCGAGTTCAATGATGGCAAGGTACGGCTCGCCGCTACC
Source organism: Pseudomonadota bacterium (assembly GCA_030684775.1). Lineage (GTDB taxonomy): Bacteria > Pseudomonadota > Gammaproteobacteria > Burkholderiales > Thiobacillaceae > PFJX01. Next base: position 12,159 of record JAUXXW010000178.1, on the reverse strand, counting down.
CCCAAAATGGGTAGCCATATCCGTTGTGCCGGTGAGGACATCCGCGCCGGCCAGACCGTGCTGGAAGTCGGTACTCGTCTCGGTCCGGCGCAACTCGGCGTGGCCGCCTCGGTGGGGGCGACCGAACTTGGCGTGGTACGCCGCCTGAAGGCCGCCATGTTCTTCACCGGTGACGAGATCGTCTTGCCCGGCCAGCCGCTGGCCCCCGGCCGCATCTACAACTCGAACCGCGCCACCCTGATCGCCCTGCTCACCCAGTTGGGCATCGAAGTCATTGACCTGGGCCAGGTGCCGGATCGCCTCGACGCCACCGTCGCCGCACTGGAGCGCGCGGCGCAGGCCGCCGACGTGGTCATCACCAGTGGTGGCGTTTCGGTGGGCGAGGAGGATCACGTCAAGGCCGCTGTGGAGCAACTTGGCCGTATCGAGATGTGGAAAGTGGCGATGAAGCCCGGCAAGCCCCTGGTTTATGGCCGCGTCGGCAACGCCGATTTCCTTGGTTTGCCCGGTAATCCGGTATCCGCCTTCGTGGTGTTCTGCCTGTTCGTGCGCCCTTTTCTGCTGCGCCGCATGGGTGCCGAATTCCAGCCTACCGCCGGCTTCACCGTGCCGGCCGGATTCGACTGGACAAAACCGGGGAAGCGCCGGGAATTCCTGCGCGCGCGTTTGGAGGATGGCTGGGCCATGCTCTATCCCAACCAGGGTTCCGGGGTGCTCACCTCGCTGGCCTGGGCCGATGGCCTGGTCGATATCGAGGCTGGAGCCAGTGTCGAGAATGGCGATCGTGTGCGCTTCATTCCGCTCTCGGAGTTGCTGAAATGAAAGTCCGCCTGCTTTATTTCGCCCGCCTGCGCGAGGTCTTCGCCACCGGCCAGGAAACGCCGGATATTCCTGAGAACGTGACCACCCTGGCCGATCTGCTCGACTGGCTGCGGCAACGTGGCGGCGTCTGGGCCGAGGAGCTGGCGGCGGGACGCGCCTACCGGGTCGCGATCAATCAGGATCTGGTCGAACGGGATGCGCTGCTGCATGAGAGCGATGAAGTCGCCATCTTTCCGCCGGTAACGGGGGGCTGAATGAAAATCGCCGTCCAGACTGAAGCCTTTGATCTCAATGCCGAAGTCGGCGCCCTCTATCAGGCCAATCCGAAAGTCGGTGCCGTCGCCAGCTTTCTCGGTCTGGTGCGTGACATCAATGAAGGGCAGGGTGTATCGACCCTGAGCCTGGAGCACTACCCGGGTATGACCGAGAAGGCCCTGGCGCAAATTGTCGAGAACGCCCGGCAACGCTGGGAAGTGCTCGACGCCGCCGTCATCCACCGCGTCGGTGCGCTGCTCCCCACCGAGCCCATCGTCCTGGTGGCCGTGGCCTCCGGCCATCGCGGCGACGCCTTCGCCGCCTGCGAGTTCATCATGGATTTCCTGAAGACCCGTGCGCCGTTCTGGAAGAAGGAAGTCACCCCGGAAGGCGAGCACTGGGTGGACGCGCGCGAAAGCGATGATCGGGCGGCGGCGCGCTGGGGTGGTTCAGACACTTAAAACAGGGCTTATAAAACAACGAAGCCCCGCCGATTCTGGCGGGGCTTCGCGCACAAGGCCCTCCGCGGTTCAGGCCGCCATTGCGAATCCCCGCGACTCGCCTGACGGTTCCACAAGCAAACCGCGTATGTGATTCGCCAGATTGTCGAGTTCCGCGATCTGGCGCGAGACATCGAGGTACATCTGATCCAGTTCGCCGATTCGGCCTTCCAGGGTGTCGGCCGCTTTGTGGATGCGTTTGACACTTTCCAGGCGCCGGCGCAGTTGCATCTGGTGCTCGCGCACCTGGCCTTCCATCGGCGACATCACGGCCTTCAGCCAGCCGTCCACATCCTTGTTGAGTACTTCGAATACCTGCACCACGCGTGATGCCAGAGTTTCGAAAAAGCGCGACGTGAGGGTGTATTGCTCAGTGGTGAGGAAGGTGTAGAAAGTGTTGAACTGCTGGTCGTAGGCGTTTTCCAGTCGCTGGATTTCCTTGCGATAGCGCAGGATCGAGAAGGGGGGGATGGCGACAAGACTGATGCCGTGTTCGCGGTTCAGCTTCTGGTACATGGCGTCCATCATTTTGTTGATTTCCTCGATCTGGCCGTTGGCCGTGTCGAGGTGGCCATCCACATGCTTGAAGAAGCTGCTCATGGCATCGCGGATGCCCTTGGTGAAGCGGCTCTGCACCATGGCTTCGCGGGCGTCGCGGACTTCATTTCGGAGGATGTCCATGCCGATCTGGGAGAACAGCTTGATGCTCTGTTGGGAAAAGATCGAGCGCAGGGCCTGGAATTGTTGCAGTCCGCGTTCGAAGGTTTCCTTGTCGCCGGAAATCTTGAGCATGATGTGTTCCACCACATCCTGATTCTTGCCTTGCAGGCCCTTGAGTTCGCTCACTTGTTCCTCGATGCCGCGCCGCCGCGCTTCCAGCAGGGAGTCACTGGAATCGAGCAGATCCGAGAGTTCCGCGTCGGTCTGGTCGCGCACGATGGCTTGCTTGGAGGAAATCAACTCTTCCGACAGCGCTTTTTCGAGGGCGGTGAGACGGCTTTTTTCCAGCAGGGCGGCATCGCCGTTGATTTTCGCCAGCAGGCCTTTTTGCGCGGACACCGGGAATATCTGCGATCTGTCGACGCCGAGCAGGTCGGCACAGGATTTCACCTGGTCATCGATTTCCGCGTTGATCTGAGTTTCGTTCTTGAGTTCGTCCCAAAGGCCGTCGATCTTGTTGAGGGCCACCAGGCGACCGCGGTTCTTGCCGCGCGCGTAGATATGGTTGCGCCAGACTTCGATGTCGGACTTGGTGACGCCGGTGTCGGCCGCCAGCACGAACAGCACGGCATGGGCGTTGGGCAGCAGGTTGAAGGTGAGTTCCGGTTCCACGCCGATGGCGTTGAGGCCGGGCGTGTCGTAGACCACCAGGCCCTTTTTCAGAAAAGGATGCGGGAAGTTGATGACGGCGTGGCGCCAGGCCGGGACGGTGACCGTGCCATCGTCGTTGAGGCCGTTGCGGGGATCGCTGTTGTTCGGGTCGAAGAGGCCGAATTTGATCGCGTCATCGTGAGAAATATTCTTGACCCGGCAGACCTCCAGCATCACCTGGGTGACGTTTTCGGCCGAAGTGGGATCAATGCCGATAATTTTCCATTCCTCGGGATAATTCTTGTATTCCGCGATGGTGGAACTGGCGGAGCGGGTTTCGATCGGCAGCAGTTCGATTCTCGGAGGCTTGCCGGCGTCGTAGAGGAGTTCGGTGGGGCACATGGTGGTGCGCCCGGCGGTGGAGGGGAGCAGTCGTTGCTTGAGGTCGGGCAGGAAGATGGCGTTGATCAGCTCGGATTTGCCGCGCGAGAACTCGGCGACGAAAGCGACGTGCAACTTGTCTTCCGCGAGCCGCTCGACCACCTGTTGCAGGCGTAGATCTCGTTGCGAGTCGTTGAGATCCTCCCGATTCAGCCATTGCCGATAGTCGGCGATGCGGCGGGAAAGATCCTCGCGCCATTGGCTATAGATTTCGAAATCGTTGGCAAGCGAGGCGGTGCTCATACAGTGTTCCTCCAGGGCGCCTTGGGTCGGCGTGTTTTCCGGCGTGCTTGACTGCAAATGCTGGCGGGCACTCTAGCATAAAAGCCCTGTTTTTCAGGGGAGCGGGCACGCATTCAACGATGTTGGCAGCGTGGGCAGTAGCAGGTGGCGCGCGCGCCCAAGCGCTGGGTGCGGATGGTGCCGCCACAGACCGCACAGGGTTGTCCGGCGCGGCCATAGACTCGGTAAGTCTGCTGGAACCAGCCGGGATTGCCGTGCCCATCCACGAAGTCGCGCAGGGTGCTGCCGCCGGCCGCGATGGCGAGCAGGAGAATTTCCTTGATGGCGGCGGCCAGACGCGCGCAGCGAGGCCGGGAAAGGCTGCCGGCGGGCGTGCGCGGGTCGATGCCGGCATGGAACAGCACTTCATTGGCATAGATGTTGCCCACCCCCACCAGCAGATGGGAATCCATGATGAGCTGCTTGATCGCGCTGGTGCGGCCCCGGCAGAGGGCGTGCAGGTGGGGGCCATCGAAGTCGTCGGACAGCGGTTCCACGCCCAGCGCGGCGATGAGCGGGTGGATGGCGGGATCGGCGCTCCATAACAGGGCGCCAAAGCGGCGCGGATCGTGATAACGCAACACTTGTCCGTCATCGAGCTGGAGGTCGATGTGGTCGTGTTTCCGCAAGGGTGTGTCGGATGGCATCAGGCGCAGGCTGCCGGACATGCCCAGATGGCAGATGAGCCAGCCATCATCCAGTTTCAGGAGCAGGTATTTCCCGCGTCGCCGCAGGTCGAGTATTCGACGGTTTCGTATCCGCGCATCCAGATCGGCCGGTACCGGCCAGCGCAACCGGGCCTCGCGCACGACGGCGGCGACGAAGCCGCGCCCGCTCAAATGTGGGGCGAGGCCGCGGCGCACGGTTTCTATTTCGGGCAGTTCGGGCATGACGCTAGGGCGGCGGTTGTCGGGGGGCGCTTATCGCTTTGCCCATATTATCCCGGGCCAGCATAATGTCCCGACGTCCCCCGGATTTTCAGCCATGAACCTCAGCCCTCTGATTGCCACCCTCATCGCGTTTTCGCTCTCCGCCTGCGCCCAGTCGCAGGTCGTGCTCGATCCGGCGCCTGTTCCTGTCACGGCCAGGCCGGCGAGTACGGGCCTGACCAGTCAGGTGCTGTATCAGATATTGCTCGGCGAGATCGCCAGCCAACGGGGTGAGTTGCGGCTATCCGCCGAAGCCTATGCGGATCTGGCGGGCAAGACACGAGATGCGCGTATCGCGCAACGCGCTGTCGAACTGGCGCAGTACGCGCACCAGCCCACGCTGGCCTTGCGTAATGCCCAGCTCTGGCGGGAACTGGAACCTGATTCCGTGAAGGCGATGCAGAGGCTGATCTCGCTTTTGCTGGACAAAGGCCGGGTCAAGGAAGCCAAGCCGCATCTGGAGGCCTGGTTGAAAGCCGGCAAGAGCGCGGATGTTTTCTCACAGTTGCATGCGTTGTTTGCGCGCCAGAAGGATAAGCAGGCCGCACTGGATCTGGTCGCCGATCTGGCCACGGTCTATCCCGCCCTGCCCGAGGCGCGCTTCGCCGTCGCGCAGGTTGCCATGCAGGCAGGCCAGATGCCACGCGCTCTGGTCGCGCTGGACGAAGTGCTGCGTCTGCGGCCGCAATGGGAGACGGCTGCCCTGTTCAAGGCCCAGGCCTTGCTGAAAAAGGACGGGGAGGGCGCCGCGCAGGCATTTCTGCGTGATTTTCTGAAAGCCAATCCCGGTGCCCGTGAGGTTCGTCTGGCCTATGCCAAGCATCTGGCCCGTGGCGGGCGTTTTGTCGAGTCACGGGTGGAGTTCGAGCGCCTGGCGCAGGATGCGCCGAACGATCCGGACGCGCATTTCACTCTGGGTTTGGTTGCCATGCAGACCAATGACCTGGTCAGCGCGCGCGGCGCATTTCTCAAGGCGCTCGAACTTGGGCACCCGGATGCCGAGAGCGTGCGTTATTACCTGGGCCAACTGGCCGAGGCGGACAACCAGTTCGACGCCGCGTTGAAGTGGTATCGGCAGACTAATGAGGGGCGCCATCGTTTCGCGGCCCAGTTGCGTGTCGCCACCATGTTGAACCGTCTCGGCCGGTTGCAGGAGGCGCGCGACTGGCTGGCCGGTCTGAATGCCGGAGACGATGCCGAACGCGTCCAGGTGGTGCAGACCGAAGCCCTTCTTCTGCGCGATACCAAAAACTACCCGGCGGTATTCGAGGTGCTCAGTCGCGCGCTGGAGAAAATGCCTGACGCTCTGGAGTTGCTGTATGACCGGGCCATGGTGGCGGAAAAACTGAATCGCCTGGACGTGCTGGAACAGGATCTGCGCCGCCTGATCAAGTTGAAGCCGGATCATGCCCACGCCTACAACGCCCTGGGCTACACCCTGGCGGATCGCACCAATCGTCTGCCGGAGGCGGTCGAATTGCTGACTCAGGCGCTGAAGCTCTCACCGGATGACCCCTTCATCCTGGATAGCATGGGCTGGGCACTGCTGAAGCTCAAACGCCTGCCTGAAGCAATCGATCATTTGCGGCGTGCCTACAACAGCAAGCCCGATCCGGAGATCGCCGCGCACCTGGGCGAAGCGCTCTGGTTGAAGAATGGCAAGGGTGACCGCGATGAAGCCCGCCGCGTCTGGCAGGGTTCGCTCAAGGCCTACCCCGACAATGAGAGCCTGCGCGAAGTCGTCTCGCGTCTGACGCCTTGAGTTTCAAACTCGTACTACCCCTGTTGCTGGGGGGCTTGTTGGCTGCCTGCGCCGGGTTGCCGGGCTTTCGTCCAGCGCCGCCTCCACTCGTTCTGCCGGCGCCGCCCAGCGCTTTTCGTCTGGAAGGGCGGGTATCACTCAAAGCCAACGAGGAATCCTTCTCCGGTGGCATGACCTGGCGGCATGCCGCCGGGCGGCAGGAATTGTTGCTGAGCACACCGCTCGGCCAGGGCGTGGCCGAGTTGCGCGGTGATGAGTTGGGTGTCGAATTGCGCGATTCCGAAGGCCGCCTGCGTCGCGCGGCGGATGCGGAAACCCTGGTGCGTCAATCGTTGGGCTTGACTCTGCCGCTCAAGGGTCTGGCCTGGTGGGTGGTCGGCAATCCGCGGCCGGGCGTGCCCTACCAGGCGGAAGCCGATGCCGAGGGCCGGCTGGCGTTATTGCGGCAGGATGGCTGGCATATCGAGTTTTCCCGCTACGCCCGTACCGGCGGCCATTTTCTCCCCGGCAAGCTGGTGGCCCGACGCGGCGACGATCTGGAAATCCGGCTGGTCGTGGATAAGTGGGAACCGAGTTGGTGGCGGCCATGACACTTTATCCGGCGCCGGCCAAGCTGAACCTGTTCCTGCATGTGGTGGGGCGGCGGCCGGATGGTTACCACCTGCTGCAAAGCCTCTTCATCTTTCTCGATTACGGCGACAGCCTGGACATTCAGGTGCGTGGCGATGGTGAGATTCGCCTGCTTGCTCCACTTCCCGGGGTCACCCCGGAACAAGATCTGTGCTGGCGCGCCGCGCACTTGTTGCAGCAGCACAGCGGCTGTCATCTCGGCGCGGATATCCGACTAATCAAGCGGCTACCCATGGGCGGCGGACTTGGCGGCGGCAGTTCCGATGCCGCCACCGTGCTGCTGGCGCTGAGCCGGCTCTGGCGGCTGGATTTGCCGAGGAGCACCCTGATGGAACTGGGGTTGCGCCTGGGCGCCGATGTGCCGGTATTCGTGTTCGGTCGTTCCGCCTTCGCCGAAGGGGTGGGCGAAATTCTCACGCCCTGGACGCCGGCGCCGGCAACTTACCTGGTGTTGATTCCGCCCGTGCATGTGGCTACCCCGCGTATCTTTGCTGATCCGGGATTGACACGAAATACGCCCTCCGTCAGAATCGCGGCCCTCTTGGATGGCTATGGGCACAACGATCTTGAGCCGATAGCCTGCGCGCAACACCCTGAGGTTGGCGAGTATCTCGGTTGGTTAAAGCCTTACGGAGATGCGCGTATGACGGGTTCGGGCGCCTGCGTTTTCGTGGCGTTCCGCGAGCGGGTTCAGGCGGAAGCGGCCTTGGCCCGCATCCGTAGCGAGCATGTAGGGGCGGGTTTGCCCGCGATAGAAGGTTTTGTTGCCGATGGCATGGATCAGCACCCGCTTCACGCTTTTGCTGATTGATGCGCATCGGTCGAATTTGGGGAGTCGCCAAGTGGTAAGGCACCGGATTTTGATTCCGGCATTCGTAGGTTCGATCCCTACCTCCCCAGCCATACAAGGTTCGCACCGGGCTTACGTCCCGGCGGACAAACGGGGCGTGCAGCGTTAGGCTGCACGCTTTTTTATTTGTTGACCTGAACATGAGTGCCCGTGGGGCGCTGATGGCCGGGGTTGCTGATGGCAGGGGTTGCTGATGGCATATGACAGCTTGATGGTGTTCACCGGCAATTCGCATCCCAAGCTTGCCGAGGATGTGGTGCGCTACCTCAATATCAGCATGGGGCGCGCGACCGTCGGCCGCTTTTCCGATGGCGAAGTGAATGTGGAAATCATGGAGAACGTGCGCGGCAAGGACGTGTTCGTGCTTCAGTCCACCTGCTCGCCCACCAATGACAGCCTGATGGAAATCATGTTGATGGTGGACGCCCTGCGCCGCGCTTCCGCCGGACGCATTACCGCCGCCATTCCCTATCTCGGCTATGCCCGCCAGGACCGCCGCGTGCGTTCCGCGCGCGTGCCCATCACGGCTCGCGTGGTTGCCGACATGCTCACCGTGGTCGGGGTCAACCGCGTGTTGACCATGGATCTGCACTCCGACCAGATTCAGGGCTTCTTCGATATTCCCGTCGACAATATCTATTCCACGCCCATTCTCATGGGCGACATCTGGAAGCAGAACTACGACGATCTGATGGTGGTCTCCCCCGATGTCGGTGGTGTGGTGCGAGCGCGCGCGGTCGCCAAGCGTCTGGAATGCGAACTCGCCATCATCGACAAGCGCCGCCCCAAACCCAATGTCGCCAAGGTGATGAACATCATCGGCGATGTGCAGGGCCGCACCTGCTTGATCATGGACGACATGGTCGATACCGCGAACACGTTGTGCGAAGCCGCCAATGCGCTCAAGGAACAGGGCGCCAAGCGGGTCGTGGCTTATTGCACCCATGCCGTTCTCTCCGGTAGCGCGGTGGAGCGGGTGAGTAATTCGGCACTCGACGAACTGGTCGTGACCGACACCATTCCGTTGCGCGACGATGCCAAGGCCAGTCCCCGTATTCGCCAGTTGTCGGTTGCCAATCTGATGGCGGAAACCATCCGCCGCATCAGCGACGAAGATTCCGTGAGCTCGCTGTTCAGCGAATAGCGAGCCACGTAGCTGGGCCGCCTGGTCGCGGGCGGTCTTTTTTTACCTCAAGGAGCAAGACATGCAAATCGAAATCAACGCCGTCAAGCGTGACACTCAGGGCACCGGAGCGAGCCGCCGCCTGCGTCGCGCCGGCCGGGTTCCCGGTATCGTTTATGGCGCGGGCAAGGGTGCCCAGTCCGTGGACTTCGACCACAAGGAACTCTACTTCGGCCTCAAGAACGAAGCCTTCCATTCCTCCGTGCTGACCCTCAATCTGGATGGCGTCAAGGAATCCGTGCTGCTGCGTGACTTCCAGATGCACCCGTACAAGCCGTTTGTGCAGCACGTCGATTTCCAGCGCGTCGACGCCACCCAGAAGGTTCACGTCAAGGTCCCGCTGCATTTCCTCAATGCCGACACCGCGCCCGGCGTGAAGCTGTCCGGCGGCATGGTCAGTCATGTCTGCACGGAAGTGGAAGTGACCTGTCTACCCGCCGATCTGCCCGAGTTCATCGAGGTGGATCTCACCCCGCTGAGTTCCGACCAGTCCATCTACATGTCGCATCTGACCTTGCCGGCAGGCGTCGAACTGTCCGGTCTGCACGGTGAAGACCCGGTCGTGGCCACCATCCTCCTCACCAAGACCGAGGCGGTCGTGGTGGAGGGCGAGGGTGAAGGCGAGGCTTCCGCCGCCTGAGGCTGATTCAAGGCAGAGTCGTGCAGACTCCCCCACGATTGGTCGTCGGCCTCGGCAATCCCGGCGCCGACTATTCCGAAACCCGGCACAACGCCGGGTTTTGGTTTTGTGAGCGTCTGGCGCGCGAGCTGGATACCCGCTTTGCCGTCGAGTCTCGTTTTCACGGGCGCGTGGCACAGGCCAGAGCAGTTGGTATCTGGTTGTTGCAGCCGCAGACCTTCATGAATCGATCCGGCCAGTCGGTCGGCGCCTTCATTCGCTTTCACCGCATCCAGCCCGCCGAGATACTCGTCGTGCATGATGAGCTGGACATCCCGCCGGGGGATCTGCGCCTGAAATTCGGCGGCGGCCTCGGCGGCCATAATGGCCTCAAGGACATCACCGCCCACCTCGGCACCCAGGATTACTGGCGCTTGCGTGTCGGCATCGGCCATCCGGGTGATCGCAACATCGTTGCCAATTACGTGCTCAAGCCGCCGCGCCGCGAGGAACAGGAACAGATCGACGGCGCCCTCGACCGTGCGCTGCTGGCCTGGCCGCTGATCGCCAAAGGCGACTGGAACGCGGCCCTCAATTACGCAAACACTCGGCACACCAAACCCCCCGCTCCATCGGAGAAGTCATGAGTCTGAAATGCGGCATCGTCGGCCTGCCCAACGTCGGCAAATCCACCCTGTTCAACGCCCTCACCAAGGCGGGCATCGCGGCCGAGAACTATCCCTTCTGCACCATCGAGCCCAACGTCGGCATCGTCGAAGTGCCGGACCCGCGCATGCAACAACTGGCCGAGATCGTCAAACCACAACGCAGGGTTCCGGCCATCGTCGAATTCGTCGACATCGCCGGCCTGGTGGCGGGCGCTTCCAAAGGTGAAGGCCTGGGCAACCAGTTCCTCGCCAACATTCGCGAGACCGATGCGATCGTCAACGTGGTGCGTTGTTTCGAGGATGAAAACGTGGTGCACGTGGCGGGCCGCATCGACCCGATCTCCGACATCGAAGTCATCATTACCGAACTGGCGCTGGCCGACCTCGCCACGGTCGAGAAGGCGCATCACCGCGACAGCAAGAAGGCGCGCGCCGGCGACAAGGAAGCCATCAAACTGATCGCCCTCTACGACAAGCTGCTGCCGCATCTGAACGAAGCCAAGCCGGTGCGCAGCCTGAAGCTGTCGGAGGACGACAAGACGCTGCTCGCGCCGCTCTGCCTGATGACCATCAAACCCGCCATGTATGTGGCCAATGTCGCCGAGGATGGCTTCGAGAACAACCCCCATCTCGATCGCCTGCATCAGATCGCGGATGCGGAACATGCCCCGGTGGTTGCCGTCTGCGCCGCCATAGAAGCGGAAATCTCCGTCCTCGACGAAGCCGACAAGCTGGACTTTCTTGAGTCCATGGGCTTGCACGAGCCTGGCCTCAACCGCCTGATCCGCGCCGCCTACGACCTGCTCGGCCTGCAAACCTATTTCACCGCCGGCGTGAAGGAAGTGCGCGCCTGGACCATCCACAAGGGCGATACCGCGCCGCAGGCGGCCGGCGTCATCCACACCGACTTCGAACGCGGCTTCATCCGCGCGCAAACCATCGCCTTCGAGGATTTCATCGCCTACAAGGGTGAACAGGGCGCCAAGGAGGCCGGCAAGATGCGCTCGGAAGGCAAGGAATACGTGGTTAAAGACGGTGATGTTCTGAACTTCTTGTTCAATGTGTGAATCGACGTGGTCGCGTAAGTTGGGCTTCGTCCCTTAGCCCAAGCCGTTGGCTTCAGACCTGGGAATCAGCGCAGAAATCCCTGCTCTTTCAGCTTTTCCCGCAGCCCTTCCGCCAGTCGCCGGTAACCGGCTGCATTGGGGTGGAGGGGGTCGGCCTTGAGCGCATTGTTTCCCAGTACATCCGAAAGCACGTCCGTCATCACGGGTGTCTTCTTGCTGATCTCCTCGTAAATGGGCGCGTCGGAAAGCCGGCCCAGCGCAGCACCGAACAGCGCGGGCCGCGGTATCGCCAGCACCACGGCAGGAATGCCCTGCGCCTTGATCGCCGCGAGGATGGCCTTGAGATTGGCGGCGACCTGCTCCGGCGGCACTTGGCGCAGGAAATCGTTGCCGCCGAGTTCGACCAGAACCAGTTTGGGGATGTGCTCCTCCAGCAGGCCGGGCAGGCGTTTCAGGCCGTCGGCCGTGGTATCGCCAGGCACGCCGGCGTTGACTACGTTCCAGCCGGTCATGTCGGCGAGCAGGGTCGGGTAGTCCTCGCCGTGTGCCGCGCCGGTGCCGTAACTGAGGCTGTCGCCCAGTACCAGTACCGTGGCGCCTACCGGAATGGCCGGATGGCGCTCCACTTGGCCGCAGGCTGCTAGCTGTCAAGTCCCGCCTGTTTGTAAACGCGCTTGACGAATAATTCGGGTTTTTCCGTCTGCCATTTCTTCAACGCCTGGATGGGTGTCTGGTGGAGCAAGGCCCGTTGTGGAATGTGGTGATTGTAGATTTTCAAATAGTGTTCCAGGGTGGTCTCCAACTCGGCCGCCGAGGCAAAGCGGGTCTGCTTGACCAGAT
>JAUXXW010000173.1 GCA_030684775.1 Pseudomonadota bacterium | reverse complement strand
ATCTGGTCAAGCAGACCCGCTTTGCCTCGGCGGCCGAGTTGGAGACCACCCTGGAACACTATTTGAAAATCTACAATCACCACATTCCACAACGGGCCTTGCTCCACCAGACACCCATCCAGGCGTTGAAGAAATGGCAGATGGAAAAACCCGAATTATTCGTCAAGCGCGTTTACAAACAGGCGGGACTTGACACCTACAGCCCATCCAGCCCGCGCGCCAGATCGTTCTGTAAATCCACCACCGCTTCCAGGCCCACCGCGATACGGATGAGGCCGTCATTGATGCCGGCGGTGGCGCGTTGTTCCGGGGTCAGGCGGCTGTGGGTGGTGCTGGAGGGGTGGGTGATGGTGGTGCGGGTGTCGCCGAGGTTGGCGGTGATGGACATGACCTGGGTGGCGTCAATCACTTTCCAGGCGGCGTCCTGGCCCCCCGCGACCTCGAAGGCGACGATGCCGCCGCCGGTCTTCTGCTGGCGCATGGCGAGTTCATGTTGCGGGTGCGAAGGTAGGCCGGGGTAATACACGCGCGCGACCTTGGGGTGCGCCTCCAGCCAGGTCGCCAACTCCAGCGCATTCTCGGAATGCGCCCGCATTCTCAGGCCCAGCGTTTCCAGGCCCTTGTGCAGCACCCAGGCGTTGAACGCGGACAGCGTCGGGCCGGCGGTGCGCAGGAAGGTGTAGACGCCTTCCATCAGGTCTTTCTTGCCGAGCACGGCGCCGCCCAGCACCCTGCCCTGCCCGTCCAGATACTTGGTGGCGGAGTGGATGACGATGTCGGCACCGAGTTCCAGCGGGCGTTGCAGGATCGGGGTGCAGAAGCAGTTGTCCACCGCCAGCCAGGCGCCGTTGGCATGGGCGATGTCGGCCAGCGCCTGGATGTCGCTGACTTCGGTGAGCGGATTGGAAGGCGATTCGAGGAAGAACAATCGGGTGTTGGGCTTGATCGCCGCGCGCCATTCTTCCGGGTCGGTGGGCGAGACGAAGGTGGTCTCGACGCCGAAGCGGCCGAGGATGTTGCTGAACAGTTGCACCGTGGAACCGAAGATCGAGCGCGAGGCGACCACATGCTCGCCGGCCTTCATCAGGCCCATCACCGTGGCGAGGATGGCCGCCATGCCGGAGGCGAAGGCAACGCATCGCTCGGCGCCTTCGAGGGCTGCAAGGCGTTCCTCGAACATGGACACGCTGGGGTTGGTGAAGCGCGCATAGATCGGCCCGGCCTCGGCGCCGGAAAAACGTGCGGCGGCCTCGGCGGCGCTGGCGAAGACAAAGCTGGAGGTGAGGTACATCGCCTCGGAATGCTCGTTGAACTGGCTGCGCTGGGTGCCGGCGCGAACGGCCAGGGTTTCGGGCTGGAGGGGCTCATTCATGATGTGTATCCGTATGGCGTAGGTTGGGCAAAGCGCAGCGTGCCCAACATCGGCGGTGGTGTTGGGCACGCTGCGCTTTGCCCAACCTACTCGTCTATTCGCTTTCCGCCAGATTCAGGTCCATCTGCCGGGTGGAGGGCGTGGGAGTGGTGGGTATGTCGCCGTTGCGCTGGCCTTCCAGGCGGGCGAGGTATTCCTCGCTGACATCACCGGTGATGTAGCAGCCATCGAAACAGGAGGAGTCGAAGCGCATCAACTTGGGGTTGACCTTGCGCACGGCGCTGATGAGGTCGGCCAGATCCTGATAGATCACGGCATCGGCACCCAGTTCGCGGGCGATTTCCTCGTCGTTGCGGCCGTTGGCCAGCAGTTCCACGCGGGTCGGCATGTCGATGCCGTAAACATTGGGGTAACGCACCGGCGGCGAGGCGGAGGCGAAGTACACCGATTTGGCGCCCGCTTCGCGCGCCATCTGGATGATTTCCCGGCTGGTGGTGCCGCGCACGATGGAGTCGTCCACCAGCAGCACGTTCTTGCCCTTGAACTCCACGCACATGGCATTGAGCTTCTGGCGCACCGATTTCTTGCGCGAGGCCTGGCCGGGCATGATGAAGGTGCGGCCGATATAGCGGTTCTTGATGAAACCCTCGCGGTACGGCAGGTTGAGCTTGTAGGCCAGTTGCAGGGCGGAGGGTCGACTGGTGTCGGGGATGGGGACGACCACGTCGATGGGCAGATGGCTGAAATCGCGTTTGATCTTCTCGGCCAGGAATTCGCCCATGCGCAATCGCGTCTCGTAGATGGAGGCGCCGTCCATGATGGAATCGGGGCGGGCGAAATAGACGTATTCGAAAATGCAGGGGGTGAATTCGCTGGGCGCGACACACTGGCGGCTGTGGAATTCGCCGGCGCTGGAGATCACCACCGCCTCGCCCGGGGCCACATCGCGCACCACATGGAAGCCGGTCGGCTCCACCGCCACGCTCTCCGAAGACACGATCCAGTCGGTGCCGTCGTCGGTTTCCTGGCGCCCGACCAGGAGGGGACGGATGCCGTTGGGGTCGCGGAAAGCGAGCAGGCCGAAGCCGGCGATCAGCGCCACCACGGCATAGGCGCCCTTGCAACGGCGGTGCACCCCGGCAACGGCGTTGAACACGTCGTCGACCGTGAGGCGATGCCCATGCACCGCTTCCTGCAATTCGTGCGCGAGGACGTTGAGCAGCACTTCCGAGTCGGAACCGGTGTTCACATGGCGCAAATCGTCCATGAACAACTCGCGTTGCAGCGTTTCGGTATTGGTGAGATTGCCGTTGTGCGCGAGGACGATGCCGAATGGCGAATTCACATAGAACGGTTGCGCCTCGGCCGGGCTCGCGGCACTGCCGGCGGTGGGATAGCGCACATGGGCGATGCCGGAACTGCCGATCAGGTTGCGCATGTCACGGGTGCGAAACACATCACGCACCATGCCCAGGTTCTTGTGCATGTGGAACATGCTGCCGTCCATGGTGACGATGCCGGCGGCATCCTGGCCACGGTGTTGCAGCAGTTGCAACGCGTCATAGAGCGGTTGGTTGACGGGTTGGCTGGAGACGATGCCGACGATGCCGCACATGGAGAAAACCTCAGTGGTATTGAATCAGGGCCGCCAACTCCGCCGGCAACCAGGGTTTGAGCTTGCTTGCCGCCTGTTCCAGGTGGCCGTGTATCAGGGAAGCCTGCCAGGCATGCGTTTTCGGCAAAGCGGTGAGCCCGGCCAGCAGGGTCAGCATGAGCAGAATGAGTGTGCCGCGCGCCGCCCCGAACAGGCCGCCCAGCAGGCTGTCGTAAGGACCCATGCCGGCCACCTTGACCAGGCCGCCGACCGCGGCGGACAGCAGGCTGGCCGCGATCAGCACAGCCACGAAGACCACCACCAAGGACGCCGCGTGGCTGAGCGCGGGCGCGTCGAGGCCGGGTATCCAGGGGGCGAGCACCGGCGCGAACGATTTGGCGGCATAAAAAGCCACGAACCAGGACAGCAGGGACAGCACCTCGCGGGTGAGGCCGCGCATCAGGCCGAGGACGGCGGAAAACGCGAAGATTCCCAGCGCGATCAGGTCCAGAGAACTCATGGCCCCAGCATGACCGAAGTGAAGCCCTTGGCCTTGAGTTTGGCCTGGATATCCAGCGCGCGATCTTTTTCCGGAATCGGCCCCACCCTCACCCGGTACTGCCCATTGGAGTCGGCCATGGCCACTTTGAAACCGGCGGCGGCGACCTTCTCCTGCAATTGCCGGGCGTTGCTTTCACTGGTGAAGGCGCCCAGTTGCAGATAGAAACCGTGGCTGGCGAAGGCGCCGGTCGGCTTGGGCAAGGGCGGCGGCGGCTTCACGACGACCTTATCGGCCACCTTATCGGCCAACTTATTTACCACCCTCTCCTCGGCTTTCTCGGTACTGGCTTCGACCGGCGCCGCAGCGGAAACCGGCTTGGCGGCGGGCGTCGGCAAGGTCGGTTCGGCTTCCTGTGGCGGTGGTTCGTCGACATCCACGGCGGCGGGAAGCACGGGGGCCGTCTCGGGCGCCGCTTCGAAAGCCGAACTCGGCGCGGGAATGCGGATATCCACATCCGGCCCCAGCGGCCTCGGCTCGGGGTCGAACAGCATGGGCAGGATCAGCACGGCGCTGAGCGCGATCGCGATGGCGCCCACCAGACGGCGCCGGGCACGACGACGCAATGCCATCTGGTCCTGCGTCAAAGTATTCTGGGTCGCTGCAATATCAGCCATGCGGGTTCGTGGAGGATGAAATAGCGGCCATCACCTCGGCCACGGTATGGAAGGAACCGAAGGCGGCGATTGTATCAGCCGGCCCCGCCAGCCGACACGCGGCTTGCCATGCGCCGGCGACATCGGGATACACCTGATACTTGAGTGAACGCGCCGCCAGATACTCGCCCAGCGCC
Source organism: Pseudomonadota bacterium (assembly GCA_030684775.1). Classification (GTDB taxonomy): domain Bacteria; phylum Pseudomonadota; class Gammaproteobacteria; order Burkholderiales; family Thiobacillaceae; genus PFJX01. The sequence goes on along the minus strand of JAUXXW010000173.1, from coordinate 5,712 downwards.
GCGCCAGACAGCCCGCGCGGCCCGGACAACCCGGCCACATGCCAGCAGGCGATGCGGGACGCGATCGGATCGATCACCCCGTCCACATCCTTGTCCGCCAGCATGGCGAATACGGCGTGGATCTGTCCGGTCGGAGCTAAGTCGGCAAAACTCGCGGCCAGCGCGCGCGCCGCGTGCGGGTTGTGCGCCACATCGAGAATGCGCAGGGGTGCTTGCCCGATCACCTGAAAACGCCCGGGCTGACGCGCCGCCGCGATGCCGGCGCGGATCGATTGCATAGGCACGGGCAGACGCTCGCGCAAGGTATGCAGGGCGGCGACGGCGCAGGCGGCGTTGCCGAGCTGATGCAGGCCGGGCATGGCCGGGCGCGGCAGGGCGGGAAATGCCGCCTCGCGCACCCGGCAGGCCCAGCCATTTTCCCCCACGCCCTTGCCTGTTTCCACGCGGATGTCCGGCCCCAGGCGCAGAAGGTCGGCGCCGATGGCGGCGGCATGGTCGAGCAGGCTGGCCGGCGGATTCGCGTCGCCGCAGATGGCCGGGCGACCGCCCCGGTAGATGCCGGCCTTCTCGAAACCGATCAGTTCGCGAGTGTCGCCGAGGAAAGCCTGATGGTCGAGGTCCACACTGCTGACCACGGCGCAATCGGCATCCCACAGATTCACCGCATCGAGCCGGCCGCCCAGCCCCACTTCCAGGACGGCGACATCGATGCCGGCTTCCTGGAACAGCCACAGCGCGGCCAATGTGCCTTGTTCGAAGTAGGTCAGGGGCGTAGCGCCGCGCGCGGCTTCTACCGCGGCCAAGGCACGGCACAGGTCGGCATCACTGGCCTCATTGCCCGCGATCCGGACCCGCTCGTTGTAGCGCAGCAAATGCGGCGAGGTATAGCAGCCGACGCGATAGCCGGCGGCGTCCAGCATGGCTTCCAGACAGGCGCAGACTGAGCCCTTGCCGTTGGTACCCCCCACGGTGACGACAGGAAAGGCCGGAAGCGGCATGAGCCGGTCGGCCACCACGCGTACCCGTTCCAGACCGAGCACGATGGCGTCGACATTGCGCGCTTCGAGGTGAGCCAGCCAGCCGGCGAGAGTGGTTGGCTGGCTCACGTCAGTTCGGCGTCGGCTTGCGCATGAGTTGCGCGCACATGCGCGCCAGCGCGCGCTTCATCTCGCGGCGGTCGATGATGCGATCGACGGCGCCGTGTTCCACCAGGAATTCGGCGCGCTGGAAGCCTTCCGGCAGGGTCTCGCGCACGGTCTGTTCGATCACGCGCGGGCCGGCGAAGCCGATCAGGGCCTTCGGCTCCGCCACGATCACATCGCCCAGCATGGCAAAGCTGGCGGAGACACCGCCCATGGTCGGGTCGGTCAACACCGAGATGAAGGGCAGGCGATTGGCGGAAAGCTGGGTCAACGCCGCCGAGGTCTTGGCCATCTGCATGAGCGAGGTCAAGCCCTCCTGCATGCGCGCGCCACCGCTGGCGGAAATACAGATGAACGGCTTCTTGTCGCGAATCGAAGCCTCGACACCTCGCACGAAACGCTCACCCACCACCGACCCCATCGAACCGCCCATGAAGCGAAACTCGAACGCCGCCACAGTCACCGGCACGCCCGACATGGAACCTTCCATGACCACCAGGGCATCCTTTTCATCGGTCTCCCGGGTGGCATCGATGATGCGGTCGCTATAACGCTTGCTGTCCTTGAACTTGAGCGAGTCCAGGGGCAAGACATTGGCACCGATCTCGTTGCGGCCTTCCTCATCCAGCAGCAAATCCAGCCGCTTGCGCGCGCCGATGCGCAGATGGTGGTTGCACTGCGGGCAGACATGCTGGCTTTGCCCCAGATCCGCCGCGTAGAGCACGGCTTCACAGGATGGACACTTGTTCCAGATGCCCTCGGGCACCACTTTCTTGCTGGCTTCGACACGCCGCTTGATCTTCGGGGGAATGAGTTTCTGGAACCAGCTCATGACATTTCCTTTAGTTATCCAGGGCGGCGCGCACGCCGGCCACGAAATTCCTCACGTTATCGAGCATCGCCCCAGGCGTGGAATGCTCGATCTCCTGCACGATGCGCGAACCGATCACCACCGCGTCCGCCACCGCCGCCACCTGCCGCGCCGTTTCCGCGTCGCGGATACCGAAGCCCACACCCACCGGCAAGCCGGTCGCCGCATGGATGGCGGGCAGGCGCGCGGCGACTTCGCTCATGTCGATGGTCGCCGCGCCGGTCACCCCTTTCAACGAGACGTAATAGATGAAACCCCGCGCCAGTTTCGCCACCGCCGCGACTCGCGCCAGCGGCGTGGTCGGCGCCAGCAGATAGATGTTGTCCAGCCCGGCGGCGGCGCATTTCGCGGCAAACTCGTCGGACTCCTCGGGCGGGTAATCCACGGTCAACACCCCATCCACCCCGGCGGCGGCGGCGGCGCTACAGAAGCCGTCCCAGCCCATCGCCTCGATCGGATTGGCATAGCCCATCAGTACCACGGGGGTGGAAGCATTGCTCTTGCGGAACTCCGCCACCATACCCAGCACGTCGCGCAGGCCGACGCCGTGTTTCAGCGCCCGTTCCGAAGCCCGCTGGATCGTCGGCCCATCCGCCATCGGGTCAGAGAACGGCACCCCCAACTCCAGGATGTCGGCGCCGCCCTCGACCAGGGCATGCATCAACGGCACCGTATTGGTCGGACCAGGATCGCCGGCGGTGATGAAGGGAATCAGGGCCTTGCGGTTGTTGGCTTTGAGTTGGGTGAAGGTTTGGCCGATGCGGCTCATGGATGGATCACCTTTTCATAAAAAGGAAGACCCACACGCTGGATGTGGGCGATGAGTTCTGGGTCGTCGATGTCGTGGAATAGGGACAAATCGACTTGATAGGGCAAGAGCAGGTCGTCTATTTCCTCAAGGATTCTGTAGAGCACCGGCATATCCAGGTCGGAGCCGCCATACAGGGTGAGGTCGATGTCGGAACCGTTCCTGAAATTCCCCTTCGCCCGCGAGCCATACAGAATGGCTTTTTCCACTTGTGGTTGGCGGGCAAGGACGCCTTGTAGCCGATCGACGCTGGCATCGGGAAGGCCGAATTTCATCGGGGCTCTTCACTCGAAAGCCGGCCCAGCCGGTCATGCAGTGCTTCGAATTCGGCGAAATACGTCCTGAGAACCGCGGCCAGGATGTGGGTCGCCGTGCCCTCGTTGTAAGTGTGCGTGGTCAGATTGCGGCTCTTGACCATGTCCATCCATATCTCGCCATGTTCGATCAAACCGGCCTTGAAAGCCGCCCGCGTGGCATCTTTCGAGCCGTACAGGCCGGATACACCACGGCCTTCAAGAAAGTCCTTCAAGGTGTTCCAGGCCAGTTCATGAGTGAATTCGAAGGCCTGTATCACCCCCTGCGACTCCAGTCGGGAAAGTGGGCGCGCGCGGGAAATCTCCACCGCCTCGCGCAACTGCGAGAGCGCCTGGTCGAAATGGTGGAAGCGCTGAAGCCAGCGGATGTCGGTCATGGAGCGGGCAGGGACTCAGCTGTTGTGGCTGACGCAAGATCATCAAGACGCTCTTGCGTGAACCTCCATGCTTCAGGAATCTGGTCTGTGGTGCCTGCGGCCTGTGCCCGTTCTGTCCAGATATGCTTCTCGTAAAGAATCGTGTCTCCACGCCCTTTGGCAGCGCTCATGAGCCATGTACCTATCTCATTGGGCGTGGCCAAATACATCCGAGGAAGCACATCAATAGGTACACCTCTAAATTGAACAAGGCAAAAAACCGTTTTCTTGGAATGCTTCTTCAGCCAGGTATCAACTGCGCCGTGATAGTCCGCGTTTGAAAGATAAGACTGAGTCAGCCCCCATGCGCCATCTTTGCTTCCCTTGACTGAGATTTTGAGCATCTTCTCGCCATCTACAGCCACAAGGTCGTACTCCGGTTGATTGGCACCGTACTGGACAGAGACATCCCAACCGCATCTCGAAAATTGTGCTGCAGCGAAAGCCTCCGCCGCAGTGGCCACTTGCCAGGAACTTTTCATACCCGCCCCGCCAGCCAGTGCTGAAAAGAACCCTGGCTTTCCCCTGACGGCCTACCTTCCAGCAAACCAATCAGGCTAATGTCTTCGTCCAATTCTTCCCAGTGAATCCCCGCTCCCTGGCCAATCAAGCTCCAGTTATCGCGCTCCTTGGCGGAGCCGTTGGCCAGACGCGGGTACCACGCCAATGGCACCGATATGCTGCGGCCATCACGCAGGTCGACACTCAATGTGTCTTCGCTGACCGAGACATCCACGGCCATCGGCATATCGATTTCAATCGTGCTGACAGTAAGCATTCCATGCCTCCTTCAACTCAAATTGACGCTCCATCACCATGCGCTGGACCCGCGCAATCTCGGCGCGAGGGAAGCCACCGCTGGATGCCAGGCGCACAGGTGACAACCAGAACCTGGCGATATTGTCGTCCCGCTCAACGTGGATATGGGAAGGCTCGCCGCAATCACTGGCATAGAAGAAAAACCGGTAGGGACCATCTCTCAGCGCGGTGGGCATGACCGATCAAAGCTCGATCCCACTCAACTTCGCCACCGTGTTGATGTCCTTGTCGCCGCGCCCGGACAGGTTCACCAGCAGAATCTGATCCTTGTCCATGGTCGGCGCGATCTTGGCGGCGTGGGCGAGGGCGTGGCTGGACTCCAGAGCGGGGATGATGCCCTCGAAACGGCACAGGTTGTGGAAAGCGGCCAGGGCTTCGTCGTCGTTGATGGCGACATATTCCGCGCGGCCGATGTCTTTCAGCCAGCTGTGTTCCGGGCCGACGCCGGGGTAGTCGAGGCCGGCGGAGACCGAGTGGGTTTCGATGACCTGGCCGTTGGCGTCCTGCATCAGGTAGGAGCGGAAGCCGTGCAGGACGCCGGGCGTGCCGGCGTTCAGGGGGGCTGCGTGCTGGCCGCTACTAATACCGTGGCCACCGGCTTCGACGCCGATCAGGCGCACGCCCTCGACCGAAATGTAGGGATGGAAGATGCCGATGGCGTTGGAGCCGCCGCCGACGCAGGCGATGACGGCATCCGGCTGGCGGCCGAGCATTTCGGCCATCTGTACCTTGGATTCCTCGCCGATCACGCACTGGAAGTCGCGCACCAGCATCGGGTACGGGTGCGGGCCGGCGGCGGTGCCGAGGATGTAGAAGGTGGATTCGACGTTGGTGACCCAGTCGCGCATGGCTTCGTTGAGGGCGTCCTTCAAGGTCTTCGAGCCGGACTCGACCGCGACGACCTTGGCGCCGAGCAATTTCATGCGGAACACGTTGGGCGACTGGCGGATGACATCCTCGGCGCCCATGTAGACCACGCATTCCATGCCGTAGCGGGCGGCGACGGTGGCGGAGGCGACACCATGCTGGCCGGCGCCGGTTTCGGCGATCACCCGCTTCTTGCCCATGCGCCGGGCCAACAGGGCCTGGCCGATGGTGTTGTTGATCTTGTGCGCACCGGTGTGGTTGAGGTCTTCGCGCTTGAGGTAGATCTGCGCGCCGCCGAGGATTTCCGACCAGCGTTTAGCGTGATAGATGGGACTGGGGCGGCCGACGTAGTGACGCAACTCGTGATGGAATTCGGCCAGGAAATCGGGATCGTGGCGGGCGGCTTCGTATTCCTGCTTGAGTTCGTCGAGCGCGGCCATCAAGGTCTCGGCGACGAACACGCCGCCGTAGGGAC
>JAUXXW010000154.1 GCA_030684775.1 Pseudomonadota bacterium | reverse complement strand
TGCGATCCAATAGTTTGCGGTTGCCGCTCTTGGGATAGTGTTTGTCGTATTCCCAGGGGTAGCCCCGCGTGGGGTGCGGCTGCCACAGGCGGCCGTTGGGGTCGGCGGCGTCCTCGAAGCGGCGCGATACCCGCGCTTCCAGCTCCATGCCGATCGCATTCATCGCCGGGGCCATGTCCTCCACCCGGCCGCGCAGGTCGGCCAGCGCGTCGAGGATGGTGCGGTCGTCGATGGTGATTCGATCATGATGTCCGCGCCCGCAGCCAGTTACGCACGGCGCGATAGGCCGCAAGGTGGATTGCGGTTTCGCCTTCGGCGCCGCGCACGCTGGATGGATCGGGCGAAAGATCGTCTGTCCAGGCATTGGCGGCAACGGTGATGGCAGGATGCGCGGCCACGACCTCGGGCTCCAAATCGACCGAAGATGCCGCATCGAGCGTGGCGGGGCGCTTCCATGCGCGGCGGCGTGGAATCTCAATGAAGTAGTCGGCGAACAGCACGGTAGCCACTGAATCACCCAAATCGACAAACGCGCCGACGGCACGCTCACCGTCGCGCAGGTAACGGTATCTATAGCGCATTCAATACCTCCGATGTCAGCCGGTCGGGCCAGGTTGCGCCGAGTTCCGACAATTCGAGCATCATCTTTTCCAGCGCCTCATCTTGCAAGTCGCCATAGACCGCCCGTGCCGCCTCGCCCATCGTAGCCTGCGCGCCCCGCGTGGCGAGCGCATCCTGGACATAGCGCAGTTCCTCGCGCAGCGCCGCCAGGTGCCAGGGAATGTGTTTGGCCAGGGCCATGGATTCGATCGATGCCGCAAACGCGGCCCGCACCCGCGCGATGTGCTCCGGCTCGTAGATCGACAGCCCCGCCGCGCGCAGCGCCGCCACCTCGGCCAGCACGCGTAGGGCGGATGAGCCGGCGTCTTCTTGCCGGCGTTATCCGCCGAATGCCAAACATACGGCGGAAGGCGCGATAAAGCCGCTTTTCCGCCCTACCTTGCTCCCTTGCTGGATAAGGAGGTGGCGCGCGCGGAATTGCTCAAGGTGATGCGTGGTGGACGTAGCGAAATCCTGGCGCGCTATCAGCCGCCGCCCGGTGGCGGGAAGTGACCATCGGGGGCAAGCAGCCAGTGCGGAATAATCGCGCCGGGAAGCGATACCAGGAATACCCGACTATGCGCAAAGGGCAATATTGACCTAATCTTTGGGCCTGACTTCCACCACTTACCGGCCTCCTTCGCACGCAATGGCAAAACAACTCCCCGCACTTTCAGCCGCGCCCGTCAGGGTGGTGGGTATCGGTGGCTCGGCGGGGGCGTTGTCCGCGTTGCAGGCTTTGTTCGGCGCCCTGCCCGACGATTGCGGCGTGGCCTATGTGGTGTTGCAGCATCTCGGCCCGGAACGGGAAACCTTGCTGGACCAACTCCTGGCCGCCTGTACGACCATGCCGGTGCAACTTTCCAGGGAAGGGATGCCGGTGGCGGCCAACCATGTCTATGTCCTGCCGGCCGGGCAGGTGATGAGCATCAGCAACGGCAAGTTGTATCCCCGTCTACCTGAGAACATGGCGCATCGGCACAAGCCCATCGATTTCTTTTTCCAGTCTCTGGCCCTGGATCAACCCGGACGGGGGGCCGGGGTGGTGCTGTCGGGCACCATCGACGATGGCAGCCAGGGCTTGATCGCCCTGAAGGCCGCGGGTTCGGTGACCCTGGCGCAGGACCCGGCCAGCACGGAATTCGACGGCATGCCGAAAAATGCGATCAAGACGGGCAAGGTGGATCTGGTGCTGCCACCGGCCGGCCTGGCGCTGGCCTTGAGCGACTGGGCCAGGACAGGGCAGTTGTCGATGCGCGATGAGCGGGGGTTCATGGCGGCCCTGGAGGGGGTGCTTGCCCTGGTGCGGGTTCATGCCCAGCGCGATCTGCGCGGTTACAAGCAGGCGACCCTGCAGCGCCGCATCGAGCGGCGCATGTATCTGCTCCACCTTTCCGATATGGAGGCCTATCGGGTTTACCTGGAACAGCACCCGGCGGAGCTGGATCGCCTCGCCAAGGATCTGTTGATCGGCGTCACCGCCTTTTTCCGCGACGCGGATGCCTTCGACCTTCTGGCGGAAAAAGTCATATCGACGATCTGCGCGAGCCAGCCGGAGGACGCCACCGTGCGGGTCTGGATCGCGGGATGTTCCACGGGCGAAGAGGCTTATTCCGTCGCCATCCAGTTGTTCGAGTGGTACGCCCAGGCCGGCCTGGCGCCGAGGGTGCAGATTTTCGCCACCGACCTCGACGAGGCGGCGCTGGAGGTGGCGAGGGCGGGCCGCTATTCGGCCGCGGCCTTGAGCCGGGTCTCACCCGAGCGCCTGAAGCGCTATTTCACCCGCGGCGGCGACAGCTACAAGATCGTCAAGCCGGTGCGCGAGGCCATCGTCTTCGCCGCCCACAACCTGATCGGCGACCCGCCGTTCTCGAAACTCGATCTGCTGGTTTGCCGCAATGTCCTGATCTATCTGGCGCCGGAAACCCAGAAGCACCTCATCACCCTGTTCCGTTTCGTCCTGAACAAAGGGGGTTATCTGTTCCTGGGCAGTTCCGAAACCGTGGGCCAGACCAGCAAGCGGTTCGAGACCATTTCCAAGCAGTGGCGTTTGTTCCGCAGCCTGAGCACACCGCGCATCAAGCGGCCCGAGTTGCCCCTGGTTCCCAGCAGCGGAATGCACCGCACCCTGCCGGTTCAGCAACTGGGCAGCGAACTGAGCGCCGACGCGGGACATGAACGGGTATTCCGCCAAGTGGTGGAGTCACACGGCCCCACCCTGCTGGTGGTCAACCGCGGTAACGAAATCCTTTTTATCAGCGGCGCCACCGGGCCGTATCTCGATTTTCCGGCGGGTGAACCCACCCAGGCGCTGTTCCAGGTGGTCAAACCGGCGCTGCGGGTGGCTTTGCGTTCCGCCGTCAGCCGGGCCAGACGCACGGGCGGCAAGACAGCGACGGTGGCGCTGCGAGCCGGCGAAGAAGCCGTACCGGAAGCCGGGGTACGCATTACCGTCACCTCGGTGACGGGAAGCGACCGGCGCAAGCTGATGTTGATTTCCCTGGAAACGGAGGCCGCGTCCACCGCCGCCCTGCCGCTTTCCCGGCCCGGCGGCGACGACTGGGTTCTGCGGCAACTGGAACAGGAGCTGAACGCCACCCGGGAGGATCTGAATCGCGGCATCGAGAAAATGCGCGCCGGCAACGAGGAATTGAAGGCCTCCAATGAGGAGGCCATGGCCATGAACGAGGAATTGCAATCGGCCAACGAGGAACTGGAAAGCTCCAAGGAGGAACTGCAATCCCTGAACGAGGAACTGGGCACCTCCAATGCCATCCTGGACGTGAAGGTGGCCGAACTGGAGGCCACCAACACCGACCTGAACAACCTGCTGGTCAGCACGGAAATGGCCACGTTGTTCCTCGATCCCGCGTTCAACATCAAGCGCTTCACCCCGGCCTGCACCCGGCTGATGCACCTGATCCCCAGCGATGTCGGACGGCCGCTGTCGGACATCGCCCATCGTCTCGACGATAAGCAACTGTTGCTGGATGGACGCAAGGTGCTGGCCGAGGAGACGCCCATCACCCGCGAAGTGACGGACAGCGACGGCAACTGGTATCTGCGCCGGGTGCTGCCCTACCGCACCATGGAGGGCCGCGCGGTAGGGGTGGTGGTGACCTTTGCCGACGTCACGCCGATGAAACGCGCGCAGGAAGACATTGCCCACAAGGCGGCGGAACTGCAAAAACAGGCCCAGTTGCTGCAACACGCGCATGTCCTGGCCAAGGACATGAACGACCACATCATCTTCTGGAACCGCGGATCGGAACTCCATTACGGCTGGTCGCAAAAAGAAGCCCTGGGCCAGGTATCACACGAATTGCTGCACACCCGCTTTCCGGAACCGCTGGCGGAGATCAAGGCCAAGCTGATGCGGGACGGCGCCTGGAACGGTGAACTGGTTCATGTGACGCGCGATGGACAGACGCGGGTGGTCGCCAGCCAATGGAACCTGACTCGCGATGAACACGGCAATCCGATCGCGATCGTCGTGGTCAATAACGACATCACCGAGAGCAAGCAGTTCGAGAGCCGTTTCCTGGAGAGCCAGAGCAACCTGGATTACCAGGCACACCATGACCATCTCACCAATTTGCCCAACCGGGTGCTGTTCCGCGACCGTCTGCAGCACGCCATGAGTCTGGCGCGGGCCAGCGGCACTCGCCTGGCGCTGTTGTTCCTGGACGTGGATCGCTTCAAGAACATCAATGACAGCCTGGGCCATGAGGTGGGCGACCGCCTGTTGCTGGCGCTGGCCAAGCGGCTCGATCAGTGCCTCGGCAATCGCGACACCCTGGCGCGCACCGGTGGCGACGAATTTGCCGTGCTCAGCGAGGGGCTGGAGGATGTGACACATGCCTCGAAGCTGGCCCTGGATTTGATCGAGGCGGTAAAAACCCCGATTCAGATTGACGAGCACGAACTGGTGGTCAGCGTCAGCGTCGGCATCAGCATCTTTCCCGACGACACGACGCAGATGGATGACCTGCTCAAGAACGCCGACGCGGCCATGTTTCTCGCCAAGGAAAAAGGGCGCGCCGGTTACCAGTTCTTCACCCACGAACTGCATCAGCGCGCCAGCCGGTTTCTGGCCATCGAAACGCGTTTGCGCCGGGCCATCGAACAAGGCGAATTGCAGTTGTTCTATCAACCCCAGGTAAACCTGGAAACGGGGCACATCCAGGGCGCCGAAGCCCTGGCCCGCTGGACCAGCCCGGACCTCGGCCGAGTGTCGCCGGATGAGTTCATTCAGGTGGCGGAAGACTCCGGCCTGATCGTGCCCCTCGGCGAATGGGCGGTGCGCACCGCCTGCCGGCAAATCGCCGTCTGGCGCCAGATGGGACTGGAGCCGCCCCAGGTCGCCGTAAACATCTCCGCCGCCCAGTATCAGGACAAACACTTCATCGCCATGGTGGAAACAGCCCTGGCGGATAGCAAAGTTCCCGCCAGCCTGCTGGAACTGGAGCTGACCGAACGCATCCTGCTGAAGGATGTGAACGTGATCGTGACCGGCATGGTGGCGCTGAAGCGTCTCGGCGTGCACCTGTCCATCGACGATTTCGGCACTGGCTATTCTTCCCTCAGCTTGCTGCAACGCCTGCCCCTCGACCATCTCAAGGTGGCGCGGGAATTCATCCCGCAACACCCGGAAGACCGCAGCAATCTGTCCATCGCCCAGACCATCGTCACCCTGGCGAAAACCCTGGGCCTGCGCTGCACCGTGGAAGGCATCGAGACCACTGCCCAACTCAAGCCGTTCAAGATTTGGGGCTGCGATCTGGTGCAGGGATTCCTGGTCAGCCAGGCGCTATCGGCGGGTGAGTTCACCCGGTTGCTGCGTTCCCCACCGCGCTACGAGCTGTAGGCCCCTCCGTAGGTTGGGCAAATCGCAGCGTGCCCAACAACCCGTCGCCATGTTGGGCACGCTGCGCTTTGCCCAACCTACGCCTCAGTTGAGGCCTTCGTCGATGGCGTTGTCGCTGAGGATGATGAACACGCTGCGCTTTGCCCAACCTACGCCTCAGTTGAGGCAGCTTGCGAATCGGAATCGGGCGCACCAAAAAAAACAGGCGACCGAAGTCGCCTGAAAAAAATGCCGCTATCGCACGCAGCTGTCCTGCTCAAGGGACTCGGTTAATCAGGTGAAGAGCGCCACCCGATGTGAAAGTGGCTGATCGCGATGCTCAACAACAGGAGCGGGAACGCGCCCAGCGTAAAGGTCAGGCAAATCAAAAGAGGTTGCGCGATGGTAGGGAAAGCGAGCGAACCGCGAATCGGTGTGGGCGCGTAAGGGGATTACATATACGCAACCCCCGCCGCACTCCCGCGCCGAGGCACGGGGCAGTTCCGCTCAGGGCTTGCCCGACCAGTCCTTGATGCGCGCCGCCGCCCATTCTCGTCCACCCAGCCCGAACGCCAGCGCCAGGGCGAAGACCAGACCGCCGAAGGCGATGGTGAACGCCGCGGTGAGCATGTGGACGCCGATCTCCAGTTGTTCCAGGGCGATGAACAGGGCGAACACCTGCACCGCGTATTCCACGCCGGTACTCAGCGTAACCGCGGACGGCACCTTGAGGCCGTTGAGCCAGGTGAACAGCAGGCGGTTGATGAAACGCGCGAACAAGGTGCCGAACACCAGAATCAGAATCGCCACCACCACGTTGGGCAGGAACAGCGCCACCCGGTTGACCAGGCCGGCCACCGCATCCAGGCCCAGGCTGTTGGCGGCGGAAACGGCGACCACCAGGAGCACCAGCCAGTAGGTGACGCCGGCGATGAGCCCGGCCAGCGAGAGTTCCACGCCGCCTTGCCGCAACAAGGCTTCCAGGCCAGATTTCTCCGCCATGCGGCCGAAACCCAGCGCTTCCAGGCCGCGCCGCACCCCGGCGCGCAAGACTCGCGCGGCCAGCCAGCCGACCAACAACAGCACCAGGGTCGCCAGCAGCTTGGGCATGAAGATCGCGATCTGGCTCCAGAAGGCTTGCAAGGAAGTCAGGAACAGGTCGATTTGAGTTTCCATATCAGTTCTCCAGTTTGGTTGGAAGCGGCTTGGCGGCCGGTCGCGAAACGGGTTCATCCGCGCTCGGCCGGAAGATGTCCGCCAGGGGGTTCAGGGCCGCCCGATCCTCGCGCAGCGGCAGGCTTTCGGTGACCGCGCGCATGGATACGACCACTTGCTCGAGTGCGGAATCCGGCAAACGTTCCAGAGCGGCTTTCAGCACCCCCTGGCCATGTTCCGGCGCGGTATCGGCAATGCGCTGGCCGTCGGAGGTCAGGAAATGGACCAGTGATTGTGTGTCCGCGGGCATTTCCGCCCTGACCAGGCCCTTTTCCAGTAGCTCGCGCAGCATGGCTTCCGCCTTCTGGCGATGGACGGCCATGTTCTTGGCCAGGTCCACCGCGCGCATGCCGGGCGTCTGCCCCAGTTCCCAGAGCACCCAGAGTTGCGCGCCGCCAATACCGTGGCGCGCCTCCACCCAATCGGCATGGCGCCTGACCGCATCCAGCAGCACACGGAACAGCTTGAGCGCGCCCCGAATGGTTTCCTTGTGCCGCGCCCGCGACACGGCGGCGTCCTCGTTATGTTCGTATGCTTCGAATTTTTTGAACGGCATGGCGCGCATTCTCGACTGCCCCTCCCCGCGCGGCATTCGGCTCGCAACGTAAGGGATACCCATACAACATCCGGACTGGGGATTCGCCTACCTGATTCGCAAGCCGCACGGCAGTCGTAGTCGTAGGTTGGGCAAAGCGAATCGTGCCCAAAAACCCGTCGCCATGTTGGGCACGCTTCGCTTTGCCCAACCTACGTCACTGTTGCACGCAAGCTACGCGCCTGGATGGCATCCCGGATGCTCACGCTTCGCTTTGCCCAACCTACGTCACTGTTGCACGGCGAGTAGGGCGGAAAAGCGGCCTTATCGCGCCTTCCGCCAGGTTTGTCGGAAGGCGCCGGCATGAAGACGCCGGCTTTTCCGGCCTACGCGTTGGATTCAGGGCGTGTCTTTCGATCCGCCTTCCAGGCACATGCGCACCAGTTCCGGCAGGCTGCGGGCCTGCATCTTTTCCATCATGCGCGCCTTGAACACTTCCACCGTGCGGGGGCTGATTTCCAGCAACGCCGCGATTTCCCGGTTGGGTTTGCCGGCCACGGCCAGGTCCATGACCTGGCGCTCGCGTTCCGACAGGCGCGCCATACGCGCGGCGATTTCTTCCGAATAGCTGTGTACCGCATGTTGCCGCGTGTCGCGCGCCACAGCCTCGCGCATGGCTTCCAGCAGGGCGCTCTCGGTGTAGGGTTTTTCCAGGAAGTCGACGGCGCCGGCCTTGAGCGCGGCGCGGGCGTGGGCGATGTCGCCGTGGCCGGTGAGGAACACCACCGGCAGGCGCGATCCGCGTTCGGCCAGAGCCTGTTGCAGGGTCAGGCCGTCCATGCCGCCCATGCGCAGATCGAGCAGCAGACAGCCGCGCCAGTCCGGGCTCCAGGCCGCCAGGCAGTCTTCGGCGCTGGCGTAGCTACGGCAACGAAAGCCGCGAAAGTTGAGCAGAAGCGCGAGTGAATCGCGCACGGCGTCATCGTCGTCGACGATGGTGATGATGGTTTCGCTCATTCCGGATTCCTGATCTTGGCCGCGCGATCGCCCCTCGTCCTTGTCCGGTCAGGCTTGATCGGCAAGGTAAAACAGAAGCGCGTGGGGCGCATATTGTCCAGCCACAGTTCGCCGCCGTGGGCTTCCACCAGGGTGCGGCTGATCGCCAGGCCCAGGCCCATACCCTCCGGCTTGCTGGTGGCGAAGGAGTCGAACAGGCGCTCGCGCATGTCCGCGACCACGCCGGGGCCGCTGTCGCGCACGCAGAACCGCAGGCGGTCGCCATCCAGGCGGCGCGCGGTGATGGCGATGCCCCGCGTTTTCGGGTCACCGCTCTCGATGGCCTCGATGGCGTTCACCAGCAGGTTGTGCAGCACCGTGCCCATCTGCACGCGGTCAGCCATGAAATGCGGCAACTCTCCATGCAGATCGATCGACACGGCGATGCCGGCGCGTTCGGCGCGGCGCCGTGCCGGTGCGAGGCCTTCCTCGATCAGTTCCTCGGCGCTCAGGCGTTCCAGGCGCAGGCCGCCGCCCCGGAAAAACTCGCGCAGACGGTGCACCACCTGGCCGGCGCGGGTGGCTTCGCGGTCGATCTTGCCCAGGGTTTCGGCGAGCAGGGCGCCGTGCTGTTCGGGCGTGGCCAGCATCGCCTGGCCGGCGCGCGCGTAATTGGCCAGGGCGGACAAGGGCTGGTTGAGTTCATGGGCGATGGCCTGCGTCATCTCGCCGGCGGCGGCCAGGCGCATGGCCTGGTTCAGCTCGGCCTCGCGTTGATGCAGCTTTTCTTCCGCCGCGCGCCGCGTGCTGACCGTCATGCCGAGAAACAGGCCGGTGATGGCCAGACCCAGCATCAGCATCTGGAATTCCACCACCGCGACCGCATGCAGCCCGCGCCATGCCAGGATCGCATTGATGCCGATATGGGCGAAGGCGAGCGCGGCGGTGGCGCCGTGGATGCCGTGGCGCATGGCGACCCAGATCAAGGGCAGGAACAGGAGGTAGAAGAACTTGAATTCGTCGGTGTATTTGAGGCCGAAGATCACCGCCAACGCGAGAGCGATGGTGATCGCTTGCAGCAGCATCTCCCGGCTCGGCCGCCAGCTTCTCCAGGCACTCCAGTCGTGCCCGGCATGGACCAGCACCAAGGGCGCGATGATGAGCAGTCGGATCAAGGCTCCGACCCAGTAATTCACCAAATCGGCGCCCCAGGCCCAGACATCGGGCGCGGCTTCCGGGCTGCGCGCGAACACATGCACGCCGGAATCCAGCCAGGCGCCGACCACGGCCGCCACGAGAAACCAGGACAGATCGCGCTGGCTGGACAAACGCGCGTCGATCTTGAGGCCGCGCGTCAGCCAGGTACTGATCCCCAGCAGCCCCAGCATCAACAGCGTGGCCGCCCACACCGCCGCCAGCCAGTTGCCCGGCGCGCCGTAGATAGGCAGGCTGATCAGGAACGTGACGGCAATCAGCCAGGGCGCATAGCGCGCGCCATATAACAATAAGAATGCCAGGGAGAGGCCGAGCGGCGGTGTCCACGGCGCCAACGCCAACGGCAGCACGGTTTGCGGGTCGCTGGCGATATCCAGCCCCAGGCTACACAGGGCATAGGCGAACAGAACCTTCCAGGAAACGGAGAACATGGTGCCTGGGCGCGCTTCTGATCAGGCGCGCAAAACGCTGCCGGAAAGCGGGTCGAGAATGGTGGAAGGCGTGCGGCGGCGGCCGACGCGGCCGGGCAGAACCCTGACGCGGCGGCCGAATGCCTTGTGGCAGGCGGCGGCGGTTTTCAGGGCGCGCTGTCCGGCGCGATTGGCGCTGGTGGAAACCAGGGCCATATCCAGCGCGTGACACAGACGCGCCGTCTCGGCATGGGCCGTCACCCGCACCGCCAGCTTGTCGTGATGCCCGGTCAGCCAGCGCGGACAACGCCGCGCGGCCGGCAACAACAAGGTGTTCGGCCCCGGCCACCAGTGCGGGAAACGGCGGGTGAGCGCGATGGGCACGGGCGCCAGAAAACGCGAGAACTGGCGGAATTCGGAACCGACTAGGATCAGCCCCTTGGCGCGCGGCCGCCCCTTCAACGCGAGTATCCGCCGCACCGCATACGCATTGCGTGGATCGCAGCCGAGGCCGAAGCAGGATTCGGTGGCATAGGCGATCACCTCGCCGCGTTTCAGCCAGGCGCGCACACGGCGGATGTCGGGCAGACGCGTCATGTAGCGCCGGCATCCTTGCCGGCTTCGTGGGGCTGAATAGCTGGAAAACGTCTGCCCTGGACCTGATCCGGGGATGCCGGCGCTACAGGCCTGTCCATGCTCAATGCGCCGCCCGCGCCTTGCGCGCAGCGCCCCAGAGTTCTTCCAGGTTGTAATGCGCGCGCACCGTCGGGTGCATGACGTGCACCACCACGTCACCGGCATCCACCAACACCCATTCGCCGACCTGTTCGCCTTCCACACCGATGATGTCGGCGCCGGCTTCCTTCAGTTTCTTCTGCACGTTGTCGGCCAGCGACTTCACCTGGCGGGTGGAATCGCCACTGGCGATGATCATCTTGTCGAACAGCGAAGTCAGGTGGCCGGCGTTGATGACGGTGATGTCCTTGCCCTTGACGTCCTCCAGGGCGGCGATGGCGATCTTGGCGAGTTGTTCGGGAGAGGGATAGTCAGACATAGAGGTGGTTCTCATTGAGGTAAGCGATGACGGCATCCGGCAACAGATAGCGCAGGCTCTTGCCGCGCAGGGCGCGATCGCGAATCTGGCTGGCCGAAATGTCCAGTTGGGTAATGCTGTGAAGGAAAACGCGACCGGCCGGTTTTTCCAGAATTTCGCCGGCCTGTTCCGCCCGGTGCGTGGAAATCAGGCGGCGCAAAGGATCGGGTAGCGCATCTTCCCACGCGGCGGCGGAAAAACCAGGGCGATGCGCCACCGCGACATGCGCCAGCTCGAACAGCCGCCGCCACTCGTGCCAGGTGGTGAGGCCGAGGAAAGCATCCGCGCCCATGAACAGCACCAGCGGCGTAGCGGCCGGCAACTCGGCGCGCAGATCGCTGAGGGTATCGACGCTGTAGCTGGGGGTGGCGCGATGAAACTCTCGCTCGTCCAGCACGAAACGCGGATTCCCGGCGATGGCCAGCCGCGCCATCTCCAGACGATGCCGCGCCGCCGCCCGCGGCTGCCCGCGATGCGGCGGCCGTCCGGCGGGAATGAAGCGCACCTGGCCGATGTCCAGCGCCTCCGCCAATTCCTCGGCCATGCGCAGATGGCCAAAGTGGATGGGGTCGAAGGTGCCGCCGAGGAGGGCGATGGGTTTGTTCACGGCAATAACCAATTCAGCCGTCCAGTGCCGCCACAATGGGACGCATCCAGGCCGGCGGTTCTTGATACATGCGGGTGATCCTGCCCTCGGCCGCGCGAAGAACCAGTTTCGCCTCATCACCCTCGATCGAGTTGTCATAGAGGTAGAGGCGATCCACCTCGCGCGCCACCAACGCACAGTTGGCAATAGAACGGAAGTAACGCGAGATGATCTTGGCAATGGGTACGTCGTGTCCCCCTTGCATGACCCGGCGCGCAACCCGAGCGGCGTTGATCGTCGGATCAACCGTGGCAACGAAAAAGACCCGGATGAAAAATCCACGCACCTTTGCGTCACGCAAAAAATCAACCTTGTCCGCCCCGGAAAACACACTTTCGAAGGCCAGGCTGGAACCAGTTTCCAGGCACCGCTCGCGCCGTGACTGGGCAAGCCCGGCCGCCTGGAGCATGGCGGTGGGCGAATTCCAGTCGCCGAATTCGTCACGCGCGATGAGATCGGGATTGACGTATTCACAGCCATCGAACCACTCGTGCGCCAAGCCGCGTTCGGTGATGGTGGTCTTGCCGGAGCCGTTCGGGCCGGCGACCAGCAGTACGCGCGGCTTGTCCTGCTCAACCACCATGTCGCGTATTCCGCTCACGCGCTTCACGCACGGCAAGCGCCAATTGATCGCGCATCCAGACATCCGATGTCTGCCTGCGTTGTTGGGCAACCTCGCATGCCTCTCGCATGACTTGATGCAACTCTTCATCCGTCGGCTCCGTGCTCGCGAGCATCGGGTTGCGTCGAACAGGCATGATGGCGACGAGTTCCAACTCAGCCTCTGACATGCCCATCCCCCAGCACCACCCATTTCTGGCTGGTCAGCCCTTCCAGGCCGACCGGGCCGCGGGCGTGAATCTTGTCGGTGGAAATGCCGATTTCCGCGCCGAGGCCGTATTCGAAGCCGTCGGCGAAGCGGGTGGAGGCGTTGACCATGACGCTGGCGGAATCCACTTCACGCAGGAAGCGGCGGGCGCGGCCGTAGTCCTCGGTGAGGATGGCGTCGGTGTGGTGGGAGCCGTGGGCATTGATGTGGTCGATGGCTTCATCGAGACCATCGACGACCTTGATGGCGATGATGGGGGCGAGGTATTCCTCGTCCCAGTCGGCCTCGACCGCCTGCTTGATATTGCCCACCTGGGCGCCTTCCAGGATGGCCAGCGCTTCCGGGCAGCAGCGCATTTCCACGCACTTTCCGGCGAGCATGGCGCCGATGCCCGGTAGCGCTGTAGCGGCAACGATGCGCGCGACCAGCAGGGATTCGGTGGTGTTGCAGGTGCCGTAGCGCTGGGTCTTGGCGTTTTCGACGATCTTCACCGCCTTCGCGAGATCGGCGCGGTCGTCGACATAGACGTGGCAGTTGCCGTGCAGGTGCTTGATGACGGGCACGCGCGCTTCGCCGGAGATGCGTTCGATCAGGCCCTTGCCGCCGCGCGGGACGATGACATCCACATAATCTTTCATGGTGATGAGTTCGCCCACGGCGGCTCGGTCGGTGGTTTCGATCACCTGGACGGCGGCTTCCGGCAGGCCGGCGGCGGCGAGGCCTTCGCGCACGCAGGCGGCGATGGCCTGGTTGGATTGCAGCGCCTCGGAGCCGCCGCGCAGGATGGCGGCGTTGCCAGATTTCAGGCAAAGGCCGGCAGCATCCGCCGTCACATTGGGACGGGCCTCATAAATGATGCCGATGACACCCAGCGGCACCCGCATCTTGCCAACCTGGATGCCGGAGGGGCGGTATTTGAGGTCGTCCATTTCGCCGACGGGATCGGGCAGCGCGGCGATCTGGCGCAGGCCCTCGGCCATGCCGGCGACGGTCTTTTCATTGAGGGCGAGGCGGTCGAGCATGGCCGAGTCGAGCCCACGGGCGCGCGCCGCGTCCATGTCCAGCGCATTGGCGGCGAGCAGTTTCGCGGCGTCGCGTTCGATGGCGTCGGCCATCGCCAGCAGCGCGCGGTTTTTCTGGTTGGTGTCGGCGCGGGCGACGGCGCGCGAGGCGTCGCGGGCCTGCCGGCCGAGGGTTTGCATGGTGGTTTTGATGTCCATGGTGTGCTCCGTAGCGCCGGCATCCTTGCCGGCGTCTTTTAAAAACAGCCGGCAAGGATGCCGGCGCTACATAAAGGCGGGGGCCTTGCCCTTGTTCATCAGAGCCAGGCCCAGTTGTTTCAGTTCATCCCAGGCGTCTTCCCGCAACAAGCCCTTGGCGGCGCGGTCGAGGCGGGAGAGGCCGCGCATGGCCCAGGCCAGTTTGCTCAGACCGGCGCGTTGCAGGGCGCGTTCCACCAGGCTTTGCCGACTGTCCCAGACGCGCGCGGCCTGCATCAGGGCGGGCAGGCGTTCGCCGCGTTTGAGGCCGGCGGCGAGGCGGTAGAGGGTGCGGACTTCGCCGCCCAGCACCGCCAGCACGAAGGGCAGCGCCTCGCCTTCCGCCTGGAGGCCGTCGAGCACCCGGCAGAAGCGCGCGGCATCGCCCTTGAGAAAGGACTCGGACAGGTCGGCGACATCGTAGCGCGCGACATCGGTGACGGCGCCGCGCACCGCCTCGCGATCCATCTGGCCGGGTGGCAGCAACAGCGCGAGTTTTTCGATTTCCTGATGCGCGGCGAGCAGGTTGCCCTCCACCCGCGCAGCCAGCCAGGCCAGGGTCTCGCGGTCGGCTTTGAGGCCGTGCCGCGCCAGGCGTTCGCCGATCCAGTCGGGCAGACGTTCCAGCGGCGGCGGCGCGGTCTGCACCAGGATGCCGCCGCGTTCCAGCGCCGTCGCCCATTTCGTCGCCAGCGTGGCCTTGTCGAGTTTGGGGGTGGTAATCAACAGCAGGGTGTCAGCCGGTGGATTGGCTACCCAGGCTTCCAGTACCTTGCCGCCTTCGATGCCGGGCTTGCCGGTGGGCAGGCGAAGCTCGATCAGGCGGCGACTGGAGAACAAAGAAAGCGAGTCGAAACCGGCCAGCCAGCCTTTCCAGTCGAAGCCGGTTTCACTTTGATAAGACTGGCGTTCGTCGTAGCCCTGCGTGCGGGCGGCGGCGCGGATGCGCGCGCGGGCCTCGTCGGTCAGCAGCGGTTCGTCGCCGCTGACCAGCCAGATCGGCGCCAAGCCGCGCTTGAGGTTGGCGTCGAGTTGCTCACCGCGTAGTTTCATTCCGGTAGTTTCATCAGCGTTTGATGTAGGACAAACGACGTAGCGCCTGGCGCAGGGCGTCCTGTTCCATACCCCGGTGGAGGGAGGCTTCCTCGCTTTCCTTGGCGAGCACCTGGTCGTCGTTGTAGGAAAACTCGCGCGTCAGATAGATGGGCGAGGCAGCAATCAGCTCCACGCCAGCGGCATCGAAGGCGGACATCTCAACCCGGTATTCCAGGCGGAATTCCCGCACTTTGCCGCCACCCGAGAGCGACAGGATGTTCTTGGTGCGGGTTTCCGAAGAAAGCTTGATGAGTACCGGCGCGCCGTCCCTTTTCTCCGCCAGCTTCTTCTGGCCGATCAGCGACTGGCGCAAGCCCTCGCCCAAGGCCGAGCCGGTCGGGGCGTCGACATAAGCGGCCACGAACGGCAACTGCGCCTGCCCGCGCAACTGGAAGCCGCAGCCCCCCAACAGGCTGGTAGCGGCCAGGATGACCAGGAATTTGATTGCGCTGCGCTTCATTACTTTTCCTCAGACAACGATGTTGACCAGACGGCCGGGCACGACCACCACTTTTTTGGCCGGCTTGCCGTCCATGAATTTCTGTACATCCGGGCTGCCCAGAGCGGCCTGCTCGATGCTGTCCTTCGAGGCGTCCGCCGCCACCTTGATCTTGCCGCGCAGTTTGCCGTTGACCTGGAGCATCAACTCGATCTCGTCGCACACCAGGGCGCTTTCATCCACCACCGGCCACTCCGCGCTCATCAGGCAGGCGCCCGGCTTCAGGGCCGCGATCAGGCTGCGGCAGATGTGCGGGACGATAGGCGCGAGCATCAAGACGATGGCTTCCAGGGCTTCCTGCTTCAGCGCGCGGGTCTGCGCGTCGTTGCCTTCGAGCTTCACCAGGGCATTCAGCAACTCCATGTTGGCGGCGATGGCGGTGTTGAACTGCTTGCGCCGTTCGATGTCGTCGCTGACCTTGGCAATGCCCGTGTGCAACATGCGGCGAAAGTCGTGTTGGGTAGGGGTCAGCCCACTCAGGTCAAACCTGTCCGACTCGACCTCGCCCGCCTCGACATGTTCGTACACCGTCTTCCAGAGACGGCGCAGGAAGCGGTTGGCGCCTTCGACACCGGCGTCGCTCCACTCCAGCGATTGTTCCGGCGGCGCGGCGAACATCATGAACAGGCGCGCGGTGTCGGCACCGTACTGGTCGATCAGAGATTGCGGGTCGACGCCGTTGTTCTTCGACTTCGCCATCTTCTCGGTGCCGCCCACCGTCACCGGCTGGCCGTCGGCCTTGAGCACGGTGACGCCTTCGCGTTCCTCTACATCGGCGGGATTGATCCACTGCCTTTTACCTTCGCCGAGGTCACGGTAATAAGTGTCGGCGATGACCATGCCCTGGGTGAGCAGGTTGGCGAACGGTTCGTTGCTGCTCACCAGGCCGACATCACGCATCAATTTGTGGAAGAAACGGGCATAGAGCAGGTGCAGGATGGCGTGCTCGATGCCGCCGATGTACTGGTCCACCGGCAGCCAGTAATTGGCGCGCTCGTCGAGCATGGATTCGGCGTTGTCCGGGCAGGCGTAGCGGGCGTAGTACCAGGACGACTCGACGAAGGTATCCATCGTGTCGGTCTCGCGGGTAGCCGCGCCGGCGCATTTCGGGCAGGTGGTCTCGTAGAACGACGGCATTTTCTTGATCGGCGAGCCGATGTCGATCTTCACGTCTTCCGGCAACACCACCGGCAACTGCGCATCGGGTACCGGCACATCGCCGCAGGTGGGGCAATGCACGATGGGAATCGGGCAGCCCCAGTAACGCTGGCGGGAGATGCCCCAGTCGCGCAGGCGCCAGGTGATGCGCTTCTCGCCCAGTTTCAGGTTCTTCAGCACCAGGGCGATTTTCTCGATGGCGTCCTGAGAAGTACGTCCGGAGAAATCGCCGGAGTCGAACAGCACGCCTTGTTCCACATAGGCTTCGGCCAGCGGCAGGGCCAGTTCAGCGTCGACCGGCTTGATGACCGGCTTGATCGGCAAATCGTATTTTTGCGCGAAGGCGAAGTCCCGCTCGTCGTGCGCCGGCACCGCCATTACCGCGCCTTCGCCGTAGCCCATCAGCACATAGTTGGCGACGAACACGGGGATCGCTTCGTTGGTGAAGGGGTGATAGACCTTGCGGCCGGTATCCATGCCCTTCTTTTCCATGGTCGCCATGTCCGCCTCGGCGACGCTGCCCTGCTTGCATGAATGGATGAAGGCGGCGAGTTCTAGGTTGCCGACGGCGGCCTGCCGGGCGAGAGGATGCTCGGCGGCGACCGCGACGTAGGTGACACCAAAGAGGGTGTCGGCGCGGGTGGTGAAGACTTTGAGGACGTCACCCTGGCCGGCGCCCTCACCCCCAGCCCCTCCAGCTTTCTCTCCGGCGTCAGCCGCTCGAAGTTCCCCTCTCCCGCTGGGAGAGGGGCTAGGGGTGAGGGAGGGGGAGGGGAGCAAGGGAAAATGAATCTCGACGCCGAAGCTCTTGCCGATCCAGTTGCGCTGCATGGTCTTCACCCGCTCCGGCCAGCCGGGCAGGTTGTCGAGTTCGTTCAGCAACTCGTCGGCATAGGCGGTGATGCGCATGAAATACATGGGGATGTCGCGCTTCTCGACCAGGGCGCCGGAACGCCAGCCACGCCCTTCGATCACCTGTTCGTTGGCCAGCACGGTGAGGTCGACCGGGTCCCAGTTCACCGTCGCCATCTTTTTGTAGATCAGGCCCTTCTCGAACAACTTGGTGAACAGCCATTGTTCCCAGCGGTAGTAGTCCGGCTTGCAGGTGGCCAGTTCGCGGCTCCAGTCGACCGCCAGGCCGAGGCGTTTCAACTGCCCGCGCATGTAGTCGATGTTGGCGTAGGTCCAGCCGGCGGGCGCCACGTTGTTGGCCAGGGCGGCGTTTTCCGCCGGCAGGCCGAAGGCGTCCCAGCCCATGGGTTGCAATACGTTGTAGCCCTTCATCCGGTGGTAACGCGCCAGCACATCGCCGATGGTGTAGTTGCGCACATGGCCCATGTGCAGTTTCCCGGAGGGGTACGGGAACATCGACAGGCAATAGTACTTGGGCTTGCTCCAGTCCTCCGTGGCGCGGAATACCTGCTGGTCTTCCCAATGTTGTTGTGCTTCCGGCTCGATGACTTCCGGGCGGTATTGAGCTTCCATCTGAAGGGGCGTATGTGCTTGAAGGAGCGCGGATTATAGCCACCTCGGTAGCCACCTCGGCAGCCACCTCGACAGCCACCTCGACAGCCGCTCCGGTCGTCTCCTCGGGTGACAGGCTGGCGAGGCCGCGTTTATACTCCCGCGCCCCAGCGGGTTTCACCGGGTGAGAAGCGAAACATGAAATGTGGTAGCGAGCGCATCCCGCCGACACATTTAATTTTTCCCGTTTCATCTTTCACGTTTTTGGGGGAGCACCCATGTCCAAGAAGCATCCCGTCGTCGTCGTCACCGGCTCGTCCGGCGCCGGCACCACCACCGTCAAGCGCGCGTTCGAGCACATCTTCACGCGTGAGAAGTTGACCGCCGCCGTCATCGAAGGCGACAGCTTCCACAGCCTGGGCCGAGTCGAATTCAAGGAAGCCATGAAGAAGGCGGAAGCCGAAGGCAACCACAGCTTCAGCCACTTCGGCCCGGAAGCCAACGACTTCGCCGCCCTGGAAAATCTGTTCAAAACCTATGGCGAAACCGGTGGCGGCAAGCGTCGCTACTACATCCATAGCGAAGAAGAAGCCGACGATCTCAACGCCAAACTGGGCACCAGCCTGAAGCCGGGCGAGTTCACCCCCTGGCAAGACCTGCCCGGCGGCAGCGACATCCTGTTCTACGAAGGCCTGCACGGCCTGGTCAAGACCGACACCGTGAACATGCCGCAGCATGTGGATCTGGGTGTCGGCGTGGTGCCCGTGGTCAACCTGGAATGGATTCAGAAAATCCACCGCGACGCGGCCGAGCGCGGCTATTCCGCCGAGGTCATCGTCGACACCATCCTGCGCCGCATGCCGGATTACGTGAACTACGTGACCCCGCAGTTCTCGCAGACCGACGTGAACTTCCAGCGCGTGCCCCTGGTGGACACCTCCAACCCCTTCATCGCCCGCGACATTCCGACGCCGGACGAGAGCCTGGTGGTGGTTCGTTTCCGCAACCCCAAAGGCGTGGACTTCCCCTATTTCCTCAACATGATCCCCGGCTCCTTCATGTCGCGCCCCAACAACCTGGTGGTACCCGGCGGCAAGATGGGTTTCGCCATGGAAGTCGTGCTCGGCCCCTTGATCGAGCGCATGGTGGAAGCCAGCCGCAAGGCCTGAGCTTCATCACGCGGTGAAAAAAGCCGGGCATTGCCCGGCTTTTTTCTTGGCGGCGATGGCGTACCCTACGCGCGTTTTCATCGGACAGACGGAATGGCCCGCCATGACGAACCCCTGGAAAGACAGCATCTATCTGCAACGCGAGCAACTCGCGCTGCTGTTGCAAGACCCCCTCGCGCGCCTGGCCGCGCAATGCGCGCCAGCCTGGGGTGAGCGCGAACGCTTGAATGAAGTTCTGGTGGAAGGTTTTTCCGGCATTCCCCATTGCACCTTCCTCTACTGCCTCGGTTTCGACGGTGTCCAGATCTGCGACAACATCGGCGTCGCCGTGGGTAACGATATGGGCAAGCCAGAGGTGATTCCCGGCCACTTCGCGCGCGACCGCTCGCAACGGCCGTACATGATGGAAGCGGTGCCGGCCTGGGGCTTTCTCCTCTCGGACGCCTATATCAGCCTGTTGAAGCAGCGCCCCTCGCTCACCGCCCTGCAAATCGTGCGCGATCAGAATGGAGCCGCTTTGGGTTACCTTGGCGCGGATTTCGACCTGCGCAACCTGCCGGCAACCACCAATATCTACGAAGAACCCGGACACTGGCGCCAGGTCAAGGGCGACCCGTCGATCCGCGGCGCGGTGTTCCTGCAATGTCGCGTCGACAGCCCGATGGACCTCGCGCTGGACAAGGCGCTGGCCATCCTGGATGAACTCCTGACGCATCGCGGCGTGTTCCAGTGCCAGATCCACTTTTCCAGCAGCCAGGCGACCATCTGGACATTCGAGGACCCCTACCGCTATCGCATCCTCGATCAGGACGCGCTGAGCGATCCGGACATCTGTCTGGTCTATCCGCAGCAACCCTACCCGGCCGATGCCTTGATTCCGGAAGCGGACATCGCGCGCATCCTCAGCCATCTGCGTTCCTTGCGCATGGCCGACGAAAACATCTACCTGCGCATGTCCTCGATCAACATCTTCAACGGCATGGTCAGCCTCACCTTCTCCTGCGACGGTTCGCACTACCTGCGCTACGACGAGTTTCTCGGCAGCAGCAGTCCATTCGAGTTCGTGAGCGGCTGATGTTGTTGAGGCTGTTGCTCCTCCTGTGCCCAAGCCTGGCGCTGGCGGCCCCGCCCGCCGGCGTCCCGCATCTCGACAGCCGTGGGCAGGCCGCTTATCAGAACTTTCTCAGCGCCGCCGCGCCCCGCGCCTTCGCCCTCGCCCCTGGCGGCGCCCACGCCTGGGTCGCCGAGGCGGTGAGCGAGGAAGCGGCGGAAACACAGGCGCTGGCGAACTGCCGTCGCCACAGCGAGCAGACCTGCGTGTTGTTCGCGGTCAATGGCCAACAGGTGTTCGATGGCAAACGCTGGGCGACCCTGTGGGGGCCTTATTCCGACGCGGCGGCGAGCGCCCGCGCGCCGGTCGGCATGAAGCGCGGAATGCGTTTCCCCGACCTGGCGCTGACCGACGCGGGGGGCAGGGAATTACGTCTGGGTGATCTCCAGGGGCGCGTGCTGGTGCTGCACTTCTGGGGCTCCTGGTGCCCGCATTGCCGCGCCGAGATGCCGGGGCTGCAACGCCTGTCCCGGCATCTCAGGAGGGAAAAGGTGGTCTTCGCCCTGGTCCAGGTGCGCGAGGACGCTGCCAGCGCGCGGAATTGGTTGAAGCGGAACAGGATTTCAATGCCGCTCTACGACAGCGGCGCGCGCGGGGCATCCGACGCGGCCCTGCCGCTGGCGGGGGGTGGGATGCTGGCGGATCGCGAAATCGCCCGTGCCTTTCCCGCCACCTATGTCCTGGGCCGCAACGGCGTGGTGCTGTTCTCCCACACCGGGGCGATTTCGGACTGGTCGCAATACGCGGCATTTCTCAGGCACGCGGCGCGGTAGATGCGGTAGGTTGGGCAAAGCCGCAGGCGTGCCCAACGCCACCGTTCATGTTGGGCACGCTACGCTTTGCCCAACCTACGGTATCGACTCAATAAGTCATGGCAAGCCTTTCCGCTGGCAGCCCACTGACTTCATCAACAGGGCGTTGGGTTAGCCGACGTCTTCATGTCGGCGTCATCGTCCCCGCACGGGGGAACCCAACAGGCTACCTACTCAATGCCCGACATCCTCCCAGCCGGTAATCATGGCCTTGATGTGCGAGGTCGGCGTGCGGCCGGCGGTGGCCAGATACACATGGGCGATGAAGAAGATCAGGATCATGAACGCGCCCACGGTATGGAAAAACGCCACCCATTCCAGGGAGAGATACGCATCCAGTCCCCATGCCGCCCACTGGTCGTAGAACAGGTAAAACCAGCCGGTGAACCAGATCAGCGGTGACATGCCCAGCCAGAAACCCAGGTAAGCCAGACGTTGCAGCGGGTTGTGCTTCTTCAGCACCGTCTGTTTGAACGGGTGCGGGGCGTGGGTGAAGATGCCGGTCAGGTAGTACTTGAACATGGCACCCGCCTTGTCCAGGGTCGGGATGTATTGCTTCCACTCGCCGGTGGTGAAGTGCCAGAACACCGCGAACACCCACAGCGTCACCAATGACCAGGCGGCGGTGGTGTGGATATTCACCGCTTCCTCGAAGCCGAACAGTGTGTAACTGCCGTGTACCTCGAAGCCGGTCAGCATCAGGGTGATGATCAGGGCCGCCTGCGACCAGTGCCAGAAACGCTCGAAGCGTTTGAAGACGTAGATGCGCTCAGTTGCGTTCACGTTCATTTTTCCGCTCCTTTGCGCGAGGTGTAGATGCGGCCGGCGCCGTGCGCGACGACGCCCAGGAAGGCCAGGCCGGCAAAACTCCAGCCCAGGGTGTCGAGCAGCGGGTTGCCGTGACGGCCGGGCATATACAGCCCCGGAACCTTGTCCAGGCGCCCCGGCGCGGTGTGGCATTGGGCACAGCTCAGGGCATCCGCCTTGGGCGCGACCATGTGGGTGATGGGCCAGGACATCTCGGTGCTGACGAAGGCGAACTTGCCGCTGTACTCGGCGCCGATCTCCTTCATGCCGAACTGGATCGCTTTCTCCCAATCGAAGTTCGACCAGAGCGCGCTGTCATCCTTGCCGTAGGTGTGGAACACCAGCAACTGGTTGTTGCCAGTGTCATAGGGTTGCTTGCCGACGAAGCGCTTGATCGGCCAGATTTTGGACTTTCCATCATCCGGGCTGCCGTTGAAGTGGTTGATCTCGATGACCTTGCTCGGGTCCAGGCGGGTTTCGCGCAGGGTGTAATCGACCTTGCCGTTGAACCAGACGTACTCGGGGATGACGTTGGATTCGTAGCGGAAATCGCCCTTCTTGCTGTCGTAAGCATCGTGGCCGACCGAGTCCTTGATCTTGAACGGCTTGCCGTCCTTATCCAGTTTTCCGGCGGTGGACCAGTCCCACATCATCTTGGTCGGCTGCGCGCGGGCGAATTCGGGGATGTGGCAAGTCTGGCAGGCCAGCTTGGCGGTATGCGCGTTGAGACGATCCGCCCGCTCACCCTGGTGCGGCTTGCCGCCGTGGCAGGCCTGGCAGGTGGCCGGATTGGCGTCTTTCTTGCCGCGCATGTGCCCCCCCTCTTTTTCCACCGTGGTCACCGCGTAGCGGCTGCCCGGCACGTCATGGCCCGAGGTCTTGTGGCACTCACCGCAGGTGAAGTTGAGGCCATCCTTGGCCATGTGGATGTCCAGGTACTTGCCGGGATTCTTCAGCGAACTGTCGAGATCACCGTGTTTCACCGCGTCACCGCCGCCGCCGTAGAAGTGGCAGGAACCGCAGGTGGCGCGACTACTTTTGCCGACCCCCTGGGCCACGGCCCGCAGGTCGGGCGCCTTGACGATCTTGCCGGATTTGGGCGGGAATTCCACATCCTTGTAGGTGGGATGTCCGGCCAAACCGGGCAGCTTGCGGTAGGTGCCGGTGGTGTCGTGGCAGGCCAGGCAATCGACGTTGTTTTCGGAAGTGAAATCGTAGTTCTGATCCTTCCAGCCGTAACCGACATGGCAGGCGGTACAGAACTCATAGTTCGACGGCACGGCGGTACAGAAATTGTTGATGACGTTTTTCTTGCCCAGGCGCTGCTTGGTATCCGGGTTCAAAAACTCCCAGGTCCAGTGCTTGGTCTTGTGCACCTGCTTGGCCGCCTCGGTGTGGCAGGTGAGGCAG
>JAUXXW010000152.1 GCA_030684775.1 Pseudomonadota bacterium | reverse complement strand
ACCTCGTCGATGCGGTTGATGAACTCGGGACGGAAATAATTCTTCACCTCGCCCATCACGGCCAGCTTCACCACCTGATAGTCGTCGCCCTGCATCTGCTGGATCATCTGCGAACCGAGGTTGGAGGTCATCACGATGACGGTGTTCTTGAAGTCCACGGTGCGGCCCTGGCCGTCGGTCATGCGGCCATCATCCAACACTTGCAACAGGACGTTGAACACGTCCGGGTGGGCCTTTTCCACCTCGTCGAGCAGGATCACCGAGTAGGGTTTGCGGCGCACGGCTTCGGTGAGATAGCCACCTTCCTCGTAGCCGACATAGCCGGGAGGCGCGCCGATCAGGCGGGCAACGGAATGTTTCTCCATGAACTCGCTCATGTCGATGCGGATCAGGTGGTCCTGGGAGTCGAACAGGAACTCGGCCTTGCCGATGCCAGGCTCACCGAGCAAGGAGTGAGTGTTTTTTCGTATTACAAATTGTTGCAATCCCATTTTGGGACTAGCATCGAGTCATGCGAATTGTGGCCGTCAAAGTCCTCCGCGATTTCTGGATTCGATACCCCACCGCCAAACCTCATCTGGAAGCGTGGATCGATGAGGCGCGAAAAGCGGATTGGAAGCAACCTTCGGAAATAAAGGAGGTGTTCCGCAACGCCAGCATTCTGAAAAACCGCCGGGTGGTGTTCAACATCAAGGGCAACGATTACCGCCTGATCGTCGCCGTGGCCTACCGCTTCGGCGCCCTCACCATCAAGTTCGTCGGCACCCATGCGGAATACGACAGCACCGATGCCGAAACCGTGGAAATGGAGTTTTGAATATGGACCTGCACCCCCTACGCACCGAGGACGACTACCGTGCCGCCATGCGGGAAATCTCCAGTCATTTCGACAACGAGCCCGAACCCGGCAGCCCGGAAGGCGACCGATTTGAAATCCTGCTCACCCTGGCCCAGGCCTACGAGGCCAAGCACTTCCCCGTGGACCTGCCCGACCCCGTTGAAGCCATCAAATTTCGCATGGAACAGGGTGGCCTCACCCCCAAAGACCTGGAACCCATGATCGGCCGGATGAACCGGGTGTACGAAATCCTCAACCGCAAGCGACCGCTGACGCTGGCGATGATCCGCAAGTTGCACGAGGGCTTGGGGATACCGGCGGAAAGCCTGATTCGACCGACAGCCGAGAGCCGGACGCGCTGATCAAGCCTTTATGGCCCATTCCGTCCTCACCCCGCACCAAACCCAGTTCTTCGCCTGGGAACTGACCCGCCATGCCGCGAGCGATTCGATTGAATCACTGGGTTCAACCCTGGTCGATGCTCAGGTCGATCTCAATCCGCATCAGGTCGACGCGGCCTTGTTCGCCTGCCAGAACCCCTTGTCGCGGGGTGTCATCCTGGCTGACGAGGTGGGCCTGGGAAAGACCATCGAAGCCGGCCTGGTGCTCGCCCAAAGCTGGGCCGAACGCAAGCGGCACATCCTCATCATCGTGCCGGCCAATCTGCGCAAGCAATGGCATCAGGAGTTACAGGATAAATTCGCCCTGGAGGCATTGATTCTGGAGGCGAAGCGTTACAAGCAACTCAGAAAGGAGAGCACGGGCAATCCCTTCTTATCGGAACGCAATCCGGTGATTTGCTCCTACCAATTCGCCAAGGCCAGGATTTCCGACATCCAGTCCGTGCCGTGGGACTTGGTTGTATTCGACGAGGCGCACCGGCTGCGTAACGTCTACAAACCTGGCAATGTCATCGCCAACACCTTGAAAAATGGCCTGGCGGGCGTGCAATCCAAGGTGCTGCTCACCGCCACCCCGCTGCAAAACTCCCTGCTCGAGTTGTACGGCCTGGTCAGCATCATCGACGAACGGGTATTCGGCGATCTGGACAGCTTCCGCCAGCAATTCGCCACCATCAATCAGGAAGAAACCTTCCGCCGCCTGCGCGCCCGCATCGCGCCCCTATGCAAACGGACACTGCGGCGCCAGGTCGCCCACACCATCGCCTACACCAAGCGCATCCCCATCCTGGAGGAATTCCGTCCCAGCGACGATGAACAAGCCATGCGCGCGCAGGTGGCCGACTACTTGAGTCGCCCCGACCTCAAGGCGCTGCCCAACAGCCAGCGGCAGTTGATCTCCCTGGTGTTATGGAAACTCCTGGCTTCATCCACCTACGCCATCGGCGGCGCCCTGGGCACCATGGCGAATCGCCTGGAAAAGCTGCTGGGGAAATCGGAGCCGCCGGAAAACCTCGTCGAAGCCCTGGACGAGGACTACGAAGCCCTCGACGAAGACGCCGAGGAATGGGAGCCCGAAACAGCGGAAACACCCCCGGAAGAAAATGACTGTGCCGCGATACGCGCGGAAATCACCGAACTGCGCCGCTACGAAGCCCTGGCCACCCGCATCCGCGACAACGCCAAAGGCCAGGCCCTGCTGACCGCCCTGAACCGGGCCTTCTCGGAACTGGACCGTCTGGGCGCGCCGCGCAAGGCACTGATCTTCACCGAATCCCGCCGCACCCAGGACTACCTGCTCTCCCTGTTGCAAGGCACGCCCTACGGCGAGGGCATCGTGTTGTTCAACGGCAGCAACAACAGCAAGGAAGCGCAACAGACCTACAAAGACTGGATGGCAAAACATGCCGGCAGCGACCGGATCAGCGGCTCCAGGACGGCCGACACCCGCGCCGCCCTGGTGGATCAATTCCGCGATCAGGGCAAGGTCATGATCGCCACCGAAGCCGGCGCGGAAGGCATCAACCTCCAGTTCTGCTCGCTGGTCATCAACTACGACCTGCCCTGGAATCCCCAGCGCATCGAACAACGCATCGGCCGTTGCCACCGCTATGGGCAGAAGTTTGACGTGGTGGTGGTCAACTTTGTCGACCTGTCCAATGAAGCCGACCGCCGCGTCTATGAATTGCTGGACCAGAAATTCCAGCTTTTCAGCGGTGTCTTCGGCGCCAGCGACGAAGTTCTGGGCGCCATCGGCTCTGGAGTGGACTTCGAGCGCCGCATCGCCGACATCTACCAGCGCTGCCGCGACCACGCCACCATCCGGCAAAGTTTCGAACAGCTCCAGCTCGACCTGGCAGGGGAAATCAACGAAGCCATGGTCAAAACCCGCGACATCCTGCTCACCCACTTCGACGAGCAGGTCCTGGACAAGATCAAGGCCGCCAGCATCGAGACTCGCGACCGCTTCGAGCGGCTATTCATGGACATCACCCGGGCGGAGTTGGCCGAGTTCGCACAATTCGACGCCGACAACGGCTTCGTCCTCGAAACCCTGCCCAGCCCGCACCTGGAAGAAACCGTAGCGCTGGGCCGTTACGAACTCCCCCGCCGTAGCGGCGAGGCCCACCTCTACCGACTCGGCCATCCCCTCGGTGAATTCGTGCTGGACCAGGCCAAATCCCGCGCCCTGCCCCCCGCCCGACTGGTGTTCGACTACGACGCCTACCCCAAGCGGCTGACCACCCTGGAACCCTTGCGCGGCAGCCGTGGCTGGCTGACGGCGGAACTGCTGAGCATCGAATCCCTGGGCGGCATGGAGCAGTACCTGTTGGTCTCCGCAGTTACCGAAGCGGGCCGGGTATTGGCGGAAGACGACCCGGAGAAACTGCTGCGGCTACCGGTACGGGAACAAGTACACCTGGATAGCGAACAGTTGGAAGCAAGCCCCCTGCAAGACGACCTGGCCACCCGCCGCAACCATCTGGCGGAAACCATCAACCGCCGAAACCTGAAATACTTCGGAGACGAAGTCACGAAACTCGACGCCTGGGCGGACGACCTGAAAGTCGGGCTGGAGCAGGAAATCAAGGAAATCGACCGCCAGATCAAGGAAGTCCGGCGTAGCGCAGCGGTGGCCGCCACCCTGGAAGACAAGCTGCACTGGCAGAAAGAACAACGGGAACTGGAACAGAAACGCGGCAAACTGCGGCGGGAATTGTTTGACCGGCAGGATGCAATCGAATCTCAACGCAACGAACTGATCAGTGTGCTCGAAGAACAACTTCGGCAACGGCTGCACCATGAACACCTGTTCAGCATCGAGTGGGAATTGACATGAGCAAACGTATGAAAAAAGGGTTTGGCCATGACGAACAATGAAGTTTATTGGAATCAGCTATCTAGACTGAAATTACACGGCTACAAGTCGATTGCCGACTGCGATCTTGAACTGCGCATGCTCAACGTCCTGATCGGCGCCAATGGCGCGGGCAAGTCCAATTTTATTGGATTCTTCCGTCTCATCGGCAAGATACTTGACCAGCAATTGCAAGCCGCCGTCGGCGCAGGTGGTGGCCCGGATGCCATGCTGCACTTTGGACGAAAAACCAGCGAGGAACTCAGTGCGGAATTGTATTTCGGCAACAACGGCTACAAATTCAAGCTGCAACCCACGCAAGACAACCGGATGATGTTTGCGCGGGAATGCCTCTGGTGGAATTTGCATGGAGATTGGCGGCCGCAATCCGGCCACTTCGAAACCCATGTGGAAGAACTGAAAGGGCGTACCAATATTTATCCATATGTTGTTCCGCCCATGCGAAGCTGGCGCGTTTATCACTTCCACGACACCAGCGGCAGCGCTTTGGTCAAACAGATACACGGCATCAACGACAACGAATATTTGCGCGATGATGCCCGCAATCTGGCGGCGTTTCTTTACCGCCTGAAAAACCATCACCCGGCGCATTACAAGCGCATCGTCAAATCCATCCAACTGGTAGCACCCTTTTTCGGCGATTTCCATTTGCGTCCGACAGTGGACAACAAGGAAAAAATCCAGCTTGAATGGACCGAGGCCGGCCATGATGTCCCCTTTACCGCCGGCGCGCTTTCGGATGGAACCTTGCGCTTCATTTGCCTCGCCACTGTCCTGTTGCAGCCCGAGGAATTCATGCCCGCCTCGATACTCATCGACGAACCAGAACTGGGCTTGCACCCCTATGCAATTGCTGTTCTCGGGGCCTTGATGAAATCCGCGTCGGAAAAACACCAACTCATCATCTCCACCCAATCCGTCGAATTGGTCAACGAATTCACCGCAGCGGACCTGATCGTCGTGGACAAGGACAAAGGCGCTTCCACCTTCAAACGCCCGAATGCCGCCGTCCTTTCTGATTGGCTGGCCGAATACAGCCTTGGCGACCTCTGGAAGAAAAACATCCTGGGTGGGAGGCCGGCACGATGAGCCGCCTCTATTTACTGGTCGAAGGCCAAACCGAAGAAACTTTCGTCAGGGAATTGCTCACGCCCCATTACGCCCGCGTCGGCCTGTACATCACCCCCATCATCGTCAGCACCAGCCCCGGCTACAAAGGCGGTGTTACGCAATATGCCAAGGTCAAGCCGCAGCTAAGCCGATTGTGCAAGCAGGATCGCCAGGCCAAGGTCTCGACCCTGTTCGACCTTTATGCCCTGCCGGGTGATTTTCCGGGGCAGGATGCCCCGGAGTACCCGCGCCATGCCGTTGGTGCCGAGAAGGCGGAATTTCTGGAAGCCCGGCTCGCCGAAGATATTGGCGAACCCAACTTCATCCCCTACCTGATGGTCCATGAATTCGAGGCGCTGCTGTTCGTCAAGCCGGAAATATTCGGAGAATGGACGGACTCGCAACAAGTCGTGGATAAGCTGAGCGCGATTGCCCAGGCCCACGAAACTCCCGAGCACATCAATGACAATCCACTGACCGCGCCCTCCAAGCGAATCTTGAAATTGATGCCGGAATACAAAAAAACCTTTCATGGCCCGCTGATCGCCAGCGAAATCGGACTGGATGCACTACGACAGGCCTGCCCTCATTTCAACGCCTGGCTATTCCGTCTGGAACGGCTCGCGGCCTGATACCAACTTTTATTACAAGCGCAATGACGAAACTCGAACTCACCTGGATCGGCAAGGACAAGCGGCCTCGGCTGGAACCGCGAATTTTATTGGAGAACCCGGCGAAGTCGTATCACGCGCGGCGGCGGGTAACGGAAAGTGATTTGTTCGACAACCGGCTGATCTTCGGCGACAACCTGTTGGCCCTGAAGGCGCTGGAACAGGAATTCGCGGGCAAGGTGAAATGCGTGTTCATCGACCCGCCCTACAACACCGGCTCCGCCTTCACCCATTACGACGACGGGCTGGAGCATTCCATCTGGCTTTCGCTGATGCGGGACCGGCTGGAGATCATTCGCAATTTGCTGGCGGAAGATGGCTCGTTGTGGATCACGATTGATGACAACGAATGCCATTATTTGAAGGTTCTTTGCGATGAAATTTTCGGGCGGGCTAATTTTGTAGCGAATGTGGTTTGGCAGAAGAAATATGCTGTGGCCAACGACCACAAAACCATCGCACCCATGCACGATCATCTTCTTGTTTATCGCAGAAGCGAAAAGTGGCTGAGAAATCTAATTCCAAGAACCGAAGAGAAAAATCGCCAATACAAGTTTGAGGATGAAAAGGGAACATTCCGTAACAGCGATTACACCTGTAACAAATCATTTGAAGAACGCCCCAACCTTTATTACCCGATTATTCAGCCGAATACTGGCGAGAAAATCTGGCCAAGCAAGACTCGCGTTTGGTCTTATTCTAGGGAGGAGCATTTACGACATGTGGCGGAAGGATTCATCTATTGGGGCAAAGATGGCCTTGGTAAAACACCTTCATTCAAACGTTACAAACACTTGCTGCGTAATCAAGGCGTCGTTCCGCAAACACTTTGGTCGCATGAATATGCAAGCCACACTGATGCCGCAAGAAAAGAGGTACGCGCTGTATTGGGAAGCTTGTCCCTTGCCGATGATTTCATTACGCCAAAACCAGAAGGCTTGATTCAACGGGTAGTTGAAATCGCCACCAACCCCGGCGACCTGATCCTCGACTCCTTCGCCGGTTCCGGCACCACCGGCGCGGTGGCCCACAAGATGGGGCGGCGCTGGATCATGATCGAGCTGGGGGAGCACTGCCACACCCACATCATGCCGCGCCTGAAGAAGGTCATCGACGGCGACGACCCAGGCGGCATCAGCCAGGCGGTGAACTGGCGGGGCGGCGGCGGTTTCCGCTATTTCCGCCTGGCGCCTTCGCTGCTGGAGAAGGACCGCTGGGGCAACTGGGTGGTGAACCGGGAATACAACGCCGCCATGCTCACCGAGGCGCTGTGCAAGCTGGAAGGCTTCACCTATGCACCTTCGGAAACCGTGTGGTGGCGGCACGGCCATTCCACCGAACGTGATTACCTCTACGTCACCACCCAGAACCTTTCCGCCGACCAGTTGCAGGCCTTGTCGGAGGAAGTGGGCGGGGTTTCCCTCTCCCCCGGCCCCTCCCCCTGTGGGGGAGGGGGGAACAGCCTGCTGGTGTTGTGCGGCGCCTGGCACGGAGTAACTGAAGAGGCCGCCGCCGTCCGCTGGCCCAATCTCACCTTGAAGAAGATTCCCAAGGTGGTGCTCTCCCGCTGCGAGTGGGGGCATGACGACTACAGCCTGAACGTGGCGAACCTGCCTATGGCGAAACCTGAACCGACTCCCGTTGCTGCCGTTAAACAGGGCGCGACCGGCGCCACAGCCGATCTCTTTGGCGGCGACTTATGAGAAAAAAAATTCTCATCATCGCCGGACCCAACGGGGCTGGGAAAACCACTTTCGCGCGATCTTTCCTGCCCGCCGAGGCACAGTGTCCACGCTTCATCAACGCGGATCTGATTGCGGCCGGTTTGTCGCCTTTTGCGCCTGAGACTGCGGCCATCAAGGCGGGGCGCCTGATGCTCAAGGAAATCGCGGAATCCGCGGAGCGCGGCGATAGCTTCGCGTTTGAAACGACCCTTTCAGGACTGGCCTATGTGCGCCACATCGATGACTGGAAGCGCCGTGGATACCACATCGGCCTGTTTTTCCTGGCACTGCCCACGGCGGAAATAGCGATCGCCCGCGTGGCGGAACGCGTGCGGCAAGGCGGACACGATATTCCGGAAGCCGTGATTCGCCGCCGCTTCGATGCCGGTCGGCATCATTTCGAGGCTTACTACCGCGCCATCGTCGATTCTTGGGCGCTTTACGACAACGCCGGAGTTGATCCCATCATGATCGAATGGGGAGAAAACCCATGACACAACACGAACTTGCCCAAGCCAAAGACCCGGACTTGCGTGCCTCCTTGGCCGCGATTCATCGCGCGGCGGACCTGGCGAGGAAAACCGCCCTGCAAACCGACACCGGCATCGTCATCGTCCGGGATGAAAAACTTGTGCGCATTTCAGCGGAACAACTGCGACACGAGTCCCAACATGAGTAGCCGGATACTGAACAATATTACCGGCCGCCTTTCCCTGCGCCCGCCCCAGGCGGAATCGCTGCATATGCTGGCGCGGGCCATCGCCGCCGCGCCGGACATGATCGCGCACGAGCGGGATGTGGACGCGGTGCTCACCGCCTTGCGGGCGGAGTTCCCGAAGCTGGCGGAGTTCGAGCGGGAATTTCCTTCCCTGTGTTTCGCGCTGGCCACCGGTGTCGGCAAGACCCGCTTGATGGGGGCTTTCATCGGCTATCTGCACCTTGCCCACGGCTTCAAACACTTTTTCGTGATGGCGCCCAATCTGACCATTTACGACAAGCTGATCGCCGATTTCACGCCCAACACGCCCAAGTATGTGTTCAAGGGCATCGCGGAGTTCGCCGCCTATCCGCCGGAGATCATCACCGGCGACAACTACGAGCAGCGGGCCGGCAGCCTGAGCCTGCTGTCACCGGTGACGGTGAACATCTTCAACATTTCCAAGATCAATTCCGAGGTGCGTGGCGGCAAAAGCCCGCGCATCAAGCGGCTGTCCGAGTATCTGGGCGACAGTTATTTCAACTACCTGGCCGAGTTGCCGGACCTGGTGTTGTTGATGGACGAGTCGCACCGCTACCGGGCGAGCGCCGGGGTGCGCGCCATCAACGAGTTGAAGCCCTTGTTCGGCCTGGAACTGACCGCCACGCCCTTTGTTGAATCCACGCGCGGGCCGATTCCGTTCAAGAATGTGGTGATGGATTACTCCCTGGCGCAGGCCATGCGCGACGGCTTCGTGAAGGAACCGGCGGTGGTGACCCAGCGCGACTTCGATGCCAGCCGCCACACGCCGGAAGAGATCGAGAAGATCAAGCTGGAGGATGGGGTCCGCATCCACGAGGCGACCAAGGTGGAGTTGCTGACCTATGCGCGCCAGAACGGGGTAAAGGCGGTGAAGCCCTTCATGCTGGTCATCGCCCGTGACACCACCCACGCCTCGTCGCTGCTGGCGCTGATCCAGTCGGAAGCCTTCTTCGCCGGGCGCTACCAGCGCAAGGCGATTCAGGTGGACAGCAGCAAGACCGGCAAGGAAGAGGAGGAAATGATCCGCCGGCTGCTGGCGGTGGAAAGCGCGGAGGAACCGACCGAGATCGTGATTCACGTGAACATGCTCAAGGAAGGCTGGGACGTGACCAATCTCTACACCATCGTGCCGCTGCGCGCGGCCCATGCCCGCACCCTGATCGAGCAGTCCATCGGCCGGGGGCTGCGCCTGCCTTACGGCAAGCGTACCGGGGTTTCCGCCGTGGACCGGCTGAACATCGTGGCCCACGACCGCTTCCAGGAAATCATCGACGAGGCCAATCGGGGCGATTCACCGATCCGCATGCAACAGGTGATTCTGGATGCGCCGGACAAGGATGAAGGCGTGGTCAGCGTGCAGGTGGGTTCGAGCGCCGAGGCGGCGCTGGGGCTGAGTTCCATGCAACTGCCGGAAGTGGTTTCCCTGACTTACCCGGCGACGCCGGAACACTTCACCCTGCCTGCCTTCACCACGGAAGCCGAGTTGCGCACCGCGCGGGTGGTGATGGATGTGATCCAGGACATGGAACGCTATCGCCACGAGGTGCCCACCAGCGCGGCACTGCTGACGCCGGCGGTGCGGGAAACCATCGCGGCGCGAGTGGCGGAACGCCTCACCCCCGTTCAAGGCGAGCTGCTGGAGCATGGCGCTGTGGACCTGGCGGCGGTGGTGGCCAAGACCACGGCAATCGTCCGCGACAAGATCATCGACATCCCACGCATCGCCGTGGTGCCCACGGGCGAGGTGACGATGGGTTTTCATCCCTTCACCCTGGATGTGGCGGGCCTGCATCTTCAGCCGGCGGACCGCGAGTTGATCATCCACAAGCTGCGCACCAACGAGCAGGAAACCCTGTCCTCGGAATTGGGCATCACTGAAAGGCGGCTGGAGGACTACATCGTCTATGCCCTGGTGGATTTCGACGACATCGACTACACCGCCCACGCCGAACTGCTCTATGACCTGGCCGGCCAGATGGTGCGGCATCTCCTGGGCTATCTCTCCGAGGACGAAGCGCGCGCCGTGCTGGACCGAGACCGCCGCCTGATCGCCAAGAATCTCCACGCCCAGATGATGGCCCACTTCTGGGAGAAGGCCGCCGGTTACGAAGTACGGGTCAGCCGGGGGTTCACCGCCCTGAAACCCAGCAACTACACGGCTTCGGCGAGTAGTCCACCACATCATTACCGCGAAACCTTGGAGGACAAGGGCCGCATCAAGCAGATGTTGTTCGGTGGCTTCGCCAAGTGCCTGTACCCGATGCAGAAATTCGATTCGGACAGCGAGCGGCGCTTTGCCGTCATCCTGGAACGGGATGCCGATAAATGGTTCAGGCCGGTAAAGGGGCAGTTTCAGATGTATTACAAACTCGGCGCGGAGCAGCCGGAATACATCCCCGACTTTGTGGTGGAGACCGGTTCAGCCGTCTACATGGCGGAAACCAAGGCGCGAGTGGACCTGGATAGCGATGAAGTGAAAGCCAAGGCCAGCGCCGCACACCAGTGGTGCCGACACGCGAGCGGGTATTCGGAAGCGAATGGCGGAAAGCCCTGGAGCTATTTGTTGATTCCCCACGACGAAATCAACGAATCAAGGCGTTTGGTGGATTTCGAACGTTTTACCAGCCGGTAAACGACAACACCCGCTCACGCGGGCGTTGTCGTTGGCGATGGCTTACACCGCCTCCCCCTCGATCACCTGCTCGAACACGATCCTGCCGTCCACCGCGTCCACCCGGATGACGTCCTTGGGCGCGAAGTGGCCGGACAGGATTTCTTTCGCCAGCGGGTTTTCGATCTGTTG
>JAUXXW010000146.1 GCA_030684775.1 Pseudomonadota bacterium | reverse complement strand
GCGCGCCAGACCGCCGCGCACCTGCGCACCAGCCTGGTGGCGCTGTGCGGCAACGTCTTTGTGCTGTTCCCGGAGGGCGACCCCAGCGAGACCGCGCGCCGGGGCGTGGGCGCGGCGCTGGGCTTGGTCCTGGCGGCGCTGCGCGATACGGCGGCGGACTTCGACGTGCTGCCGGATGAGGCGACGGTGGTGGATGGCCTGAACCATGAGGACGCGGCGCTGTGGGCGACGGTGAATGCGCAGATGGCGGCGAAGGTGGCCACGGATGCGGCCACGGATGAGGCGAGCCATGAATCTGCCCAGGGCTGAGATCATGGCCACCCCCCAGCAGATCGCGGCGGCGGCCGACGTGGCCCGGAGAATCGAGGGGCTGGGTAAGGGCGGCAAAGGCGAGGTGGTGCGCGCGGCGGCGCTGGAAATGGGCTGTTCGCCGGCGACGCTGTACCGGCTGATGCAGCCGCACACCGCGAGCACGCGCAAGCAGCGGTCGGACGCCGGGGCGCTGGCGCTGACGCTGGTGGAGGCGGAGGTGTTATCCGCTTATCTGATGGAGACGTTCCGCCAGACCGGCCGGCGCATTCTGAGCCTGACGCTGGCGGTGGAGCAGTTGCGCGCGAACGGGTTGATCCAGGCACGGCGGGTGGATCTGTCCACCGGGGAGATTCTGCCGCTGTCGGATTCGTCCATTTCCAGGGCGCTCCGCGCCTACAACCTGCACCCGGAGCAGTTGACGCGCCCGACGCCGCATACGCCGCTATCGAGCCCGTACCCGAACTACTGCTGGCAGGTGGACGCGTCGGTGTGCGTGGTGTTCTACCTGCCCATGGGCAAGTACGCGGGGGGCTGCGAGATCGTGCCGCTGGATCAGGCTGTCCACTACAAGAACAAGCCGGAGAACCTGCGCGCGATCGAGCGTTTCCGGGTGATCCGCTATGTGGGCGCGGACCATAACTCGGGGGCCGGGCGCTGGCGCTATTACCCGCATGCCGAGAGCGGCGCGGCGACGGTGGCCTTCCTGGCCTGGATGATGGCGCCCAAGGCTACCCTGGCGGACCCGATGCACGGGGCGCCGGAGCATTTGATGATCGACCCCGGTGCGACCAGCGCGGCGCTGGTGCGGCGCTTCTGCCACCGCATGACGATCAATCTGATTGTGAACAAGCCGGGTAACCCGCGCGCCAAGGGGTCCGTCGAAAAGCTGAATCACCTGGTGGAGACCACGTTCGAGTCCGGCTTGAAGTTCCAGCGCCATAACGTGCGCAGCATCGAGGAGCTGAACAGCCTGGCGGAAATGGTGCAACTCAATTGGAACGCGACGGCGATCCACAGCCGCCACGGCAAGACCCGGTTCGCGCAGTGGATGACGGCGCCGGCGGACAAGGTGCGCCGCACCCGCGACGCGGCGACGCTGCTGTCGCTGGCCACGGAGACCCCGGCGACGCCGACGGTGACGGGCGAATTGACGGTGCGCTTCAAGGGCCGCGAGTTCCGGGTTAACCACATTCCCCAGGCGGTGGTGAAAGCCAAGCTGACGGTGTGCTGGAACCCCTTCGAGGAAGGCGCGATGGCGGTGGTGATGGGCGCGGATGGGCATGAGACCCATATCGCCCTGCCCGAGGCGCCACGCAATGCGTCGGGCTTCATCGCTCATTCCGCCGAGATTGCGTCGCAGTACCTGGCGCCGAAAGACACGGTCCTGGAAACCAACCGCAAGCGGGTGGCGGAAGTCGCCGCCGGCACCACGGGCCTGGCCGCCACGGAGAAGGCGCGCGCGGCGAAGGATTACGTGCCGATGAAGCACCTGGTGCCCGGCGGCGTGGACCCGTACAAGGCCGCCCGCGAGGCCGCGCCGGTGACCTGGCTGCCCAAGCGCGGCCAGGAGCTGGATATCACCCTGCACACAGTGGAGCCCCTGCGCCACAGCGCTACGCAGGCGTGCATGCGCATCCAGCAGCGCCTGGGCACGGCCTGGCGGCCTGAGCATTACCAGTGGGTGATGCGGCGCTTCAAGGAGGGCGCGACGGATGCGGAGATCGAGGCGCTGGCGCGGCAGTTTCTGGCGGGCGATGAGCAGCAGCGGGAGGCGGCATGTTGACCCTGAAAACCCTGCTTGCCGGCGCCGGCGTGGCGCAACGGGAATTGGCTGAGCGCCTGGGCTGGTCACGGCCCAGCCTGAATCAATTGCTGGTGCATGGCCGCTGGCCGAAGCAGGCTGACCGCGAGGATTCGAAGCGAGCCATCCTGAATTACCTGGCCGAGCGCGGCCTGGCGACGGATGGAGCGTTCAAGAAGGTGGCTGAGGCGCGCTGTAACGCGCCTCAGCCGAGTGCAACGCCGGTTGAAGGGGTCACCCCCGCCGGCATTACGGAGGACAGTGAAATGCTACGACGCAAAGAGCAGTTGACGCCAGCGGCACGGCGCCATTTTGGCATGACCGGCGACCCGTTCGTCGATCCGCAGAGTATCGAGGCGGTGTATCTCTCCGCCGCGGGGCGTGAGGCCTACGACGCGATTATCGGCCAGGCGCTGGCCGGGGTGGGCCTGCTGGCCCTTATCGGCGAGAGCGGCAGCGGCAAGACCACGGTGAAGGATACGGCTGTGGCCTACCTGCTGGCGCACGAGAAGCATGTATCGGTGATGCAGCCTTATGTCCAGGGCATGGAGGAAACGGATACCAAGGGCAAGACCCTGAAAGCCGGGCACATCGCGGAAACCATCCTGCGCACCCTCACGCCCTTGGCGCCATTGAAGTCCTCGCCCGAGGCGCGCTTCAACCAGGTGCACCAGGCGTTGCGCGCATCAAGCCGGAACGGCGGCCGCCATGTGCTGATCATCGAGGAGGCGCATTGCCTGCCCACGCCGACGCTCAAGCACTTGAAACGGTTCATGGAGCTGAAGGATGGCCTCAAGAGTTTGGTCGGCATCGTGTTGATCGGCCAGCCTGAGTTGGCTACGCGCCTGGACCCGAAACACGAGGAGGTGCGCGAGGTGTCCCAGCGCTGTGTGGATGTTCCCCTGCCTGCCTTGGCGCGCCCTGAAATGCGGGCCTTCCTGGAGCAGCGCCTGGGGTCG
This sequence comes from Pseudomonadota bacterium, assembly GCA_030684775.1. GTDB lineage: Bacteria > Pseudomonadota > Gammaproteobacteria > Burkholderiales > Thiobacillaceae > PFJX01. Next base: position 13,906 of record JAUXXW010000146.1, on the reverse strand, counting down.
GTTGATCGCGTATTCGAGCCCGGCGCCGTGGATGCGTTGTTTGATCGCCTGACCTACGCCTTCCCGCTCGCGGTGCAGAACTGGGTGGCCCTGGCGATGAACACCGCCGTCAGATTGACTGCGCCGAAGGTCACCGTCGAAATCATCAAAGAATTGAAGTGAGGCCCACCATGCAAACCCACACCTATCTGGAAAAACTGCGCCGGCAAGTGCTGCCGGTCTCGCAACGCCTGCGCCAACTCGCCGAGGAGGCGGAGCGCCTGGAGGCCGATGGGCATCATCCCATCGGCGCCGGCATCCGCGCCGGGCGGCCGTGCATCGAACTGGCGCCGACGCCGCGCCTGGCGGCCCTGGCCGGCCGGGGCGAGGCGGCCTACTACATGCGCGGCCGCGATGCCGATGGCGTCTGGCGCCGGGGCACGTTGATGGGCCGCCGGGTGACGGCGTTCTGGACCGAGCGGGGGAATTGAGATGTGGACCCTCGACCTTTGCCTGCTGGCCGCCGCGCTCGCCCTGGTCGCGCTGGAGTTGACCCGCGTCTGGTGGATGGAGCGCCACGCGCCCACGCCGCCCGCCACCACGGATGCGCTCGACGACGATGACGATTTCCTCGGAATCGGGAGCTGACATGCGCGAGCAAAACTCCCAAAGGGATACCACCCTGGGCGCCTCGGGCACCCAGGGCATAACCCCCCGCCCCATCGACTGGCTGCTCGCCGTCCTGGTCGTCGCCGTGTTCCTGGTTGGCCTCGGGCTGCTCACGGAATACGTGGCGCTGGAGACCGAGACCCTGGCGTATCAGGCCATCACCAATCGCATCGAGGAGGCGCGGCCATGACCCAGACCTGGCATACATGGACACAGAAGGAAATCGACACGCTGCGCGCGCTCTACCCGGACCACACCGCCCAGCATGTGGCGGAGGTATTGGGTCTGGAGCTACGCCTGATCTACTACAAGGCGCGCCACCTCGGCGTCAAGAAAAGCGCCGGGTTCCTGGCGGGACCGCAATCCGGCCGCTTAGATGGCATCCGTGGCGCGGAAACCCGGTTCCAGGCCGGTGGGGTGTCCTGGAACCGTGGCAAGAAGGGCCTGCAAATCGGGGGCCTGGCTACCCAGTTCCAGCCTGGCCATCGTGGCGGCATGGCTGCCCTGCGGTATCAACCTATCGGCTCGGAACGCATCCAGGACGGCTATCTCCAGCGAAAGGTGCGAGACGACGGCCCCGTGCACCGGCGCTGGGAATTTGTCCATCGCCTGGTCTGGATTGAGCACCACGGCCCAATCCCGGACGGCCACGTGGTGACGTTCCGCAACGGAAACCGCCTGGATATTGAGCCGCAAAACCTGGAACTCATCACCCGCGCCGATCTGACCCGGCGCAACAGCATCCACCGCTACCCGCGCGAGCTACGTGACGCCATGAAGCTCGCCGCCAGACTGAGGAGAAAAATCGATGACCACGCAAAGCAATGACATCGGCGCCCTGCGCGACATCCTGTTCGACACGCTGCGCAAGGTGAAGGCCGGAGAGATGGCGCCGGATCAAGCCAAGGGCGTCAACGACCTGGCCCAGACCCTCATCAACACCGCCAAGGTGGAGGTCGACTTCATCCGCGCCACGGGCGGTAGCGGCACCGGCTTTGTTCCGCTGGCGCCGAACGACACCGCCGGCGCCAGCCAGACCCCGACCGGGCTCAAGGCCTGGAACGGCGGCGTGACTGTCCACAAGCTGCGGGGCTGACATGGGCACCATTCAATCCGCGATGTTTGCCCAGGGCTATCTCCGCGCCAACGAACGTGCCGACAACTGCAAACATTGCGTCCATGTCGAGGTGGACTACGGCGGTGCCGGCCAGAACTACGCCCCGCGCCTGATCTGCAAGATCGGCGGCTTCATGGTCACCGCATTCGGCCGTTGCGATCGCCACCAGGAGCCGCCGAAGTGAAAGGCCTGCCGGACATTACTTGCCCGGTCTGCCAGGCCGAGTACAGCCTGGAAGTAGCCCTGGGACAGGACGACGCGCGCGGCGTGGTGCGGGAGCTGGCCCGCTGCCCGGCGGATGCCGGCACCCGCAAAGCCCTGTTGCGCTACTGCGCCCTGCACGCCCCGGCCACCCAGCGCCTGCGCTGGAACAGGGTGGAATCCATGCTCGCCGAGATCAACGGCTGGATGGAAACGGGCCGTATCGAGCGCGGCGGCCGCCTCTGGGCGGCGCCGGCCTCAGCCTACCTCTCCGCCATCGAGACCATCGAGTCCATGCCCACCCTGCGCCGCCCCCTCAAGGGCCACGGCCTGTTGCTCGAAGTGCTGTCCGGCATGACCGCCAAGGCCGATGCAAGGGCGGAACAAGATCGCATCACCCGAGGGCGTGGCGAAACCCCTGTAGCGCAGGCGTCCCGCCTGCCGGCCTCAAAAGACGCAGGCAAGGATGCCTGCGCTACCCAACCCCGTACCCGTTCCGGGACAGCGGCCGGCCTGCAAAGCCTGCGCGATGTCCTGGCGGGTGCAAATCCCCCCCAGCCCCCCTTTGATAAAGGGGGGAGTGAAACCCCACCGGAGCCCGACCATGGCCGCTAAATCCCCTCTCATGACCACCCTCCACGAGTCCGCGCGGCACCTGGCGCTGACCCACCGCGAGCTGACTCTGCGCGCCCAGGCGCAGGAGGCGGACATCGCCGCCGCGATGGTGCCGATCCTGGCGCGGCATCGCCCCGGCATCGACGCCGCCGCCGAAGAAAAGGCCGCCGCCCAGGACGCGCTGATGCGGCTGGTGCAGGCCAACCCGCAGCTGTTCAAGCGGCCGCGCTCGGTCACGGTCGATGGCGTCAAAGCCGGCTATCGCAAGGAGCTGGATAGCCTGGATTGGGACGACGAGCAGGTAGTCATCGCCCGCATCCAGGCCATGCTGCCCGACCAGGTCGATCTGCTGATCCGCACCCAGACCAGCCTGGTCGCCGACGCGCTGCCCCAGCTCGACGCCACCACCCTGCGCCAGATCGGCGTGCGCCAGGTGAGCGGCAGCGACCAGGCCTTCGTCAGCATCGGCGACTCGGATGTGGACAAGCTGGTCAAGGCCATCCTGGCCGACGCGGCGCGGCGCCAGGGCGACGACGACACGCCGCGCGCCAAGAAGGGCAAAGTCAAGATCAAGGAGGTGGCGTGATGGCTGTCCGCGCCCCTGTAGCGCAGGCGTCTCGCCTGCGGCCACCCAAATCAGGCGGGACGCCTGCGCTACAACCTCGCCCAGCTGACCGCCTCCGCCTGATCCGCCTGATCCACGTCGCCCGCCGCGACCTGGCGATGCCGGACGACAGCTACCGCAACATCGTTGCGCTGGTGGCAAACAGCAAGACCTCGGCGGGCGACTGCGATGTCGACGAGCTGGAGGCGGTGTTGAAGCATCTCAAGGCGTGCGGGTTCAAGGTCAAGCCGAAGGCGGGCGGCCGCCCCCTGGCCGACGATGGCCAGAGCCGGAAAATGCGCGCGCTTTGGCTGGCGCTGCACGATGCGGGCAAGGTGCGCGACCCGTCCGAGGCCGCCCTGGCCGCGTTCTGCCGCCGCCATACCGGGGTGGAGGCGCTGCAATGGCTGACCGCCGCCCAGGCCTCGCGCCTGATCGAGCATCTCAAGCAATGGCTGGCGCGGCTGTGAAACTGGCCCTCGACCGCCTGCCCCAGACCGTGCGCCGCATCGCCGAAGTGGTCGGCATGGATGCCGCCCTGGCGCTGGTGCTGCACTACGGCGGCAAGACGGTCTGGCCGGCGAAGCACGGCGCGCAGCGGGCGCACCTGGCGGAGATCATGGGCGAGGCGGAGGCGGAGAAGTTCACCACCACCTGGCGCGAGCCGGTGCCCATCCCCCTGTGCCAGCGCGCCGCCCGCGCCGTGGCGCAAGACGCGCTGCGCGCCGAGTTCGACCGCCTGACGCGGGTCGAAAAACACTCAGCCCGCGCCGCCGTTGCCCAGCTCGCCAACCGCCCGCCGCTGCACCACACCGCCCGCCATATCTGGCGGTTGCTGGGGCAGGCGGAGGTGGGGGGGGCGGTACAGGAGGCGGGACAGGGGGAGTTGTTTTGATGTCGTTCCGGGCCTATGCTTCCGGTGTCGCGGTCAGTCCCGCGATACGGGCTTGGCAGTCCGGAACACAAGGCGCGCAGCCGCACAGCGGCTTTTTTTGCGCGCATCGCTTTGGCACGTCCTATGGACGGGCCGGGCGGGGAGCCCTTCGGGGCTGCCGGTTCCTTGTGCCGGTCTGCCAACCCCGTCCGGTTCCGTCCACCCTCTTGGCAGGGGGTGACGGGAAAGCAATCCGTCACAAGGAGGCCATCATGGCTAAGCAGCGCACCCCCACGCCCGTTCAGGGCACCCCGTATTTCATCCTCAGCGAAGAACAGGAGCGGCAGCTCTGGAAGGCCCGCGATCTGATTCACACCCTGGGCGATCTGCTGTTGAGCTACCCGCCCCACGTCTCCATCCAGCTCGCCACCGAGCCGCTGTCCGCCACGCTGTTTCTGGCGGTGGACCTGCTCGATCTGCACCTGACCTACGTTCCCACCCGCAAGGAGGTTTGACCATGAAAACCCTGTACCCCGATCTGTTCCCCGAAACCCTGCTGGTTCGGGTCGTCGATAACCAGGTCTACACCAACAGCCTGGTGATCGCCGAGCGGTTCGAAAAGAGCCACAAGAACATCTTGCAGAGCATCGATAACATCCTTAAGGACGCTTCCGGCGGGCTGAATTTTCAGCCGGCTGACGAAATCTCACGGCTGAATTTTCAGCCGTCAGATGAAATCTCACGGCGCAATTTTGCGCCGTCAGATTCGGACCAAGAGGCAGATTTCGAGCTGACAGTCGACTTCTTCCTGGCCAATTTTTTCCCCACCGAATACAAAGACTCACGGGGTAAGAAACGCCGGATGTTCGCCATGACGGAAGAGGGGTTTGCCCTCCTGGCGATGGGATTCACCGGGCATGCGGCCCTGGTCTGGAAGATCAAGTTCCTGAACGCATTCCGCAACATGGAGCGTCAGTTGCTCGCCCAACAGGCGCGCGAGGCCAGCGCCCTCTATCGCCTACGTCCGCGCTGGCAGCCCATAATCCAGCATCCCGAAATGGCACGGAACGATCTGATCGGCTTGACGGGACACAAGTCGCCCGGATCCATCACTGCCTGCCGCCACAGGATGCGCCAGGTCGGTTTGTTCTAGAAACACAGCGGACCCCGATACCCTATCCCGCGTTCATTAGGAGATCGTCATGAGCTTGAGCCAACTGCACAGCGCCAAGAACCCGATGTTCCTGCGTTTCCATACAATGAATTTCAAGGTGATCGACCACAAGGGAAGGCCTTGGTTGTTGCCGGAACAGATCGGCGAGGCCCTGGATTTGGAGACCCCGAGGAAATCCCTGCTGAAAATCTACTATCGGCATCAAGATGAATTCGGCCCGGACGAAACAGCCGAAATCGAAATGGATATGGATGTCGCAAACCCCGACTACCGTCCCCAGATTGGGGACGGTAGTCGGCAAAAAAATGACACTCACACCCGTAAACTGAAGGTCAGAATTTTCAGCCTGCGGGGCGCCTATCACCTGGGTTTTTTCGCGCGGACGGATGTAGCCAAGGAGTTTCGTCAGTGGGTGCTCGATCAACTTGAAATGAAGGGCGAGGAACACAGCTTCTATCGCCCCTATAGAGACCTGATCCAATATGAGTTGAACAAGCACCCACGCTGGGAGAAAGTGCGCGGCGGTCTGCGGATAGGCAGCACCACTAACCAGATCGCAGAAAGCTGTGGCTGCTCCGCCTCGACCATTCGCCGCGACATCCGCGAAATACGTAAGGCGGGGATCATTCAGGTGCGCGAATATCAGCGCTGGATCGAGTTCAGGCAGGAATTCCAGCTCGAACTAAAACGCATCAAGGCCAAGCGTCAAGGCGAGTTGTTCTAGAATCCACAAACCTCCCTGGCCGCCGCAACGGCGGCCTTTCAGCCCCGGCCTCAAAACCGGGGCTTTTTCTTGCCCGCCGCTGCACCAGTACTCGGCACGCCGGCTGCCTAAGCGGCAAACCCCGCCGCCAAGGCATCCGCTGACGCCCGTCAGCATCCGCCCCCGTCGCGCGCGCGCGGACACTGGCAGGCATGACCTGCGCCACCTGCCGCCACGCCACCCGACCCACAGAGCCCGCCATGCGCGGCTGGGTGCATTGCGCGCTGGAGCGGGCGCCGTGGCATTACCTGATGCCGGAGTCGGTCTGTCATTTCAAGCCCTCACGCTGGGAGATACGCCTGTGATCAAACATGCCGAGCGTCTGGCGGGCATCGATGCCCGCCTGGCCGATGTGGTGCGCAAAGCGGCCACGTTCCTTGATTTCGATTTGCTGGTGGTGGAGGGGCTGCGCGATGAGGCGCGCCAGCGCGAGCTGGTGGCGCGCGGGGCTTCGCGGACCCTGAAATCCAAGCACTTGGTGGGCCGGGCGGTCGACCTGGCGCCGATCCTGGATGGGCAATTGCGTTGGGATTGGCCGCTGTTCCCGCGCATCAATGAGGCGATGCGGCGCGCGGCGGCGGATCTGGGTGTGCGCCTGGTGTGGGGCGGCGATTGGCGGACTTTCCGCGACGGGCCGCACTGGGAGCTGGCATGAAGCCCCGTGGCTGTCGCGGCGGAACCGGCTATCGCCGTTCCGCCCTACGGGGGCGGTCATGATCCCCGCCCTGATTCCCGCTATCGCCGGCCTGATCAGCAAGGTGATCGATCGCGCCGTGCCCGATCAGGCCGAGGCCGCGAAGCTGCGCGGGGTGATGCTGGAGACCCTGCACAGCGAGGGCATGGCAGAGCTGGAGGCGCAGAGCAAGATCATCCTGGCCGAGGCGCAGGGCGAGAGCTGGCTGCAACGCAACTGGCGGCCGGTGCTGATGCTGGTGATCGTGGCGATCATCGCCAACAACTACCTGATCGCCCCCTACGTCAACGCCATTTTCGGCGCCGGCAGCGTGCCGACGCTGGAGCTGCCGGAGCGGCTGTGGGATCTGATGACGCTGGGCGTGGGCGGCTATGTCGCCGGGCGCTCGGCGGAAAAGCTGATGCAGACCTGGAAAGGCTCCTGATGCCTGACGAGATCGACCGCGCCCAGGATCTGGAGCAAGCCCAGCGCGATGACGCGCTGGCCGTGCGTTTCCGCCGCGCCCATGGCGAGGCGTCGCGCGAGGAGCTGGAACACATGGATTGGCGGGTTATTTCCGCCCTGGTGTGCGTGGATTGCGACTCGCCCATCCCCGATGCGCGCCGCCAGGCGGTGCCGGGCTGCGCACGCTGCACGGAATGCCAGAGTTATTACGAGCGGGGGGTGAAATGACCATCGAACTACAACTGTGGCACCTGATTACCCTGCTGACGATGTTCATCGGCGCGGCCTGGGCGGGGTTCGGTGTACTGCTGCAACAGGTGGATCGCCGCCTGGAGACGCGATTCAGCGGCCTGGAAATGGCGCGCGACGCGGCGCAGCGCAATACCGACGCACAACTGGCGGCGCTGGCCGATCAGAGCCGACGCGAGGTGTCCGCCTGGCAGGCGTTGGAGCGCGATTTTTTGAACTGGAAAGCTGACTTGCCGATTCAGTACGTCCGCCGTGAGGATTATGTGAGGAACCAGACGGTCATCGAGGCCAAGCTGGACGGCTTGCGGCTGAGCATCGAGAACCAGTATTTGAAAGGGGGGCACCATGATTGATCACCACAAAATCCGCCGCGAGAGCATGCGCTGGTATGTGTTGCTAACGTTGTATAACGCGAGCCCGGTGGGCGCCTATGAGGAGCTGATCCTGGCCACCATGCAGGGTATTTACCCGGACGCGACGCAGCTCGAAATCCGCCAGCAGTTGGATTACCTGAGCGACCGCGCCCTGGTGCGGGTCGACAAACAGCCCAGTGGCCGCTGGTTTGGCGACCTGACCCGGTGCGGTACGGATGTGGTGGAGTACACCGTGGCCCTGGAGCCTGGCATCGCCCGGCCGGAGCGGTATTGAGATGGCGCGGCGCGGCAAGATCACCGCCATGCCGGAGGACGTACAGGCCTGGCTGAAACGCTCGCTGGTGGCGGGCAATTTCAGCGATTACGAGGCGTTGGCGGAAACGCTGCGCGGCCAGGGGTTCGAGATCAGCAAGAGCGCGATCCACCGCTACGGCCAGAAATTCGAGCGCCGCCTGTCCGCCATCAAGGCGAGCACCGAGGCGGCAAAGCTGATTGTTGAGGGCAGCGAGGACGATGGCGATGCCCGTTCCGGCGCGGTGGTGGCGCTGGTGCAGACCGAGCTGTTCGAGACGATCTTGAACCTACAAGAGGCGAGCGAGGAGGACGTGGACCCCGGCGAGCGGGTGAAGCTGCTCAGCGCAGCGGCAAAGAACGTGGCCACGCTGACGCGGGCGAGTATCGACCTGAAGCGGTTTCAGTCCGAGCACCGCGCCAAGTTGCTGGCGGAGGCCGGCGCGGTGGCGGCCGCCGGCGCCCGCGCGGCGGGGCTGTCAGACGAAGCGGCGGAGATGATCCGGCAGAAGATTCTGGGGGTGGTGTGAGCGTGGCTGAAATCCCCCCCCGCCCCCCTTTGCAAAAGGGGGGGGTGTCAGGGCACCCCCCGTTTGCAAAGGGGGGAGTGGAGCCCCGCTCCCAGCGTACTCCCCAGGCGCTACTACCCTACCAGCAGCGTTGGGTGGGTGATCGCACGCCGGTGAAGGTCATGGAAAAATCCCGCCGCGTCGGCCTGAGCTGGGGTGAGGCGGCGGATACGGCGCTGCTGGCGGCATCGGCGTCTGGCATGGATGCCTTCTATATCGGTTACATGAAGGAGATGGCGCAGGAGTTCATCCGCGATTGCGCGGACTTCGCGAAGGCTTATTCGCTGGCGGCCGGGGAGATCGACGAGGCGGAGGAGGTGTGGTTCGAGGGCGATGAGCGCCGCGCGATCACGATCTACACCCTGCGCTTCGCTAGTGGCCACCGCATCGAGGCCTTGTCCAGCACGCCGCGCAACCTGCGCGGCAAGCAGGGCCGGGTGATCCTGGATGAGTTCGCCTTCCACGGCCAGCAATCGGAGCTGCTGAAAGCGGCGCTGGCGCTGTTGATCTGGGGCGGCCAGGTGCATGTGATCAGCACCCACAACGGGGTGGATAACCCGTTCAATAATCTGATTCTGGATGTGCGCGCTGGCAAGAAGCCCTATGCGCTGCACCGGGTGACCTTCGCCGAGGCGGTGGCGGAAGGCCTGTACGAGCGGGTTTGCCTGCGCGGCGGCAAGGTGCCAAGCGAGCCCGATAAGGCGGCCTGGGTGGCGGGCATCTATGCCCAGTACGGCGACGACGCGGCGGAGGAACTGGATTGCGTGCCGAAGAACTCGGGCGGCGCGTGGCTGTCGCGGGCGCTGATCGAGGCGCGGATGTTCGAGGCGCCGGTATTGCGCTGGAAGCCGCCGGCGGCCGATTTCACGCTCTGGTCCGACGCGTTGCGCACGGCGGAAATGCGCGACTGGCTGGAGGCGCACGTCCGCCCGTTGCTGGCGGCGCTGGACCCGGCGCTGTTCTCCGGTTTCGGCGAGGACTTCGGCCGCACCGGCGACCTGACGGTGATCGCGCCCTGGCAGATGCGGGCCGACCTGGTGCGCCAGTTCCCGTTTTTGGTTGAGCTGGCGCAATGCCCGTTCGACCAGCAGCGCGAGGCGCTGTTTTATATAGGCGACCGGCTGCCGAAGTTCCGCGCCGGCAAGCTGGATTCTCGCGGCAATGGCCAGTATCTGGCGGAGAAGGCGATCCAGCGCTGGGGCGCGGGGCGCATCGAGTGCGTGATGCTGTCGCAGGCGTGGTATCGCGACAACACGGCGCCGCTGAAGTCGGCGTTCGAGGACGGCACCATCCTGCTGCCGCGCTCGGCGGATGTGGTCGACGATCTGCGCGCCTTCCAGGTGGTGAACGGCATTCCGATGATTCCGGCGAAACGCACCACCGGCGACGATGGCCAGCAGCGCCACGGCGATTCCGGGGTGGCGATTCTGCTGGCGTATGCGGCGAGCCGGGCGGAGTACACGCCTATCGAGTACCTGTCCGCCGGCGCCCGCGCGACCGAGCAGATCGACACCGGCGTGATGCTCGATGGCACCACGTCTACCGGCTGGGGCACGGTGCCCGGCGTGAATGATTTCGGAGGCTATCTGTGACCTGGCAACTCAACCCCAACGGCGTGATTCTTCCCGCCGCGTTCGCCGAGCCTCTGCCTGCCGCCCGGCCCGATCTGGGCGAGGTGGCGTCTACCCTGGACGGCCGCGACATCACGCGCGGCATGGTCAACCCCATGCTGCTGGAGATGCCGGACGATACGGTGTTGATGCAGCGCGGCGGCGGCGATTACACGGTCTACCGCGAGGTGCTGCGCGATGACCACGTCAAGGCCGCGCTGACCCAGCGCATCCACGCGGTAATCGCCCGTCCCTGGGAGGTGCGCCCCGGCGGCGAGAAGCGCGCGGATAAGCAGGCGGCGGCCGATCTGGAGGCGACGCTCAAGCGCATCCGCTGGGATGCCATCACGGAGAAGATGCTGTACGGGGTGTTCTACGGCCACGCGGTGGGCGAGGCGATGTGGGGCGTCGAGGGTGGCATAGGCGGTGGCCGCGTCGTGCTCCAGGATGTGCGCGTGCGCGACCGGCGCCGCTTCGGCTGGGATGGCGCCGGAAACCTGCGGATGAAGACCATGCGGCAGCCTGATGGTGAACTGCTGCCGGACCGCAAATTCTGGGCCTTCTCCGCCGGCGCCGACCACGACGACGCGCCCTATGGCCTGGGCCTGGCGCATTGGCTCTATTGGCCGGTGTGGCTGAAGCGCAACGGCATCCGGTTCTGGGCGCAGTTCCTGGAGAAGTTTGGCACGCCGACGGCGGTTGGGCGGTTCCCGCCGGGCACGTCGCCCACGGATCAGAGTCGCCTGCTCTCCGCCCTGCGCGCGATCCAGCGTGACAGCGCGATCATCTTCCCGGAGGGTATGCAGGCCGAATTGCTGGAGGCGACGCGCTCCGGGTCGGCCGACCATGCGGCGTTCACGTCGATGATGAACGCGGCCATTCTGGTGATTACCATCGGCCAGACCGCGAGCACCCAGGGAACGCCCGGCAAGCTCGGCAACGACCAGGAACAGGCCGACGTGCGCGCGGACATCACCCGCGCCGACGCCGACCTGGTGTGTATGTCGTTCAACGCCACGATCGCCCGCTGGCTGACGGACTGGAACCACCCCGGCGCCGCTTATCCGCAGGTGTGGCGGCTCATGGATGAGCCGGAGGATATGGCGCAGGCGGCCGAGCGGGATCTGAAGCTGTCGCAAGTTGGGTTCAAACCCAGCCTGGAGCGGGTGATCGAGGTGTATGGCGAGGGGTATGAGGCGACGGCGCCCGGAGTTGATTCGCCCGCGCGGGCCGAATTCGCCGCCCCTGTAGCGCAGGCTTCCAGCCTGCCTCGTGGGGCTGACGAGGATGCGATCGACGCGGCCATCGCCGCCGAACTAGCCGATTGGAGGCCGGTGATGACCCCGCTCACCAGCCCCATCGAGGTGGCGATGGCCGCGAGCGTGGCCGCTGGCGAGACAGCGGCACAATTCCTCGCCCGCCTGCCGTCACTGCTGGATGAGATGGACGCCGACCCGCTGGCCGAGCGCCTGGCGCGCTTGTGCACCGTGGCGCACCTGGCCGGAGTGGCGGGCGAGGAACCCTGATGCCGGCGCGCATCGGCACCAGCCCAGCCACCCCGGTCCCGGAGGGCCTCAGCCCGTCCGAATTCGCCCGCCTGTTCGCCATGCCCGCGAAAGAGGCGGCGGCCTACCTGGCGGGCCGGGGCAAGCTCACGGAAACGTTCGACTGGCGCGACGTGTACGGTGCGGAGCATGCCCATCTGTTCACGGTTTCTCGCCTGGCGCGGCTGGACCTGCTGCAATCGGTGCGCGACGCGGTGGTGCGCGTGACCGACGGCGACCTCTCGCGCACCGGCTTCATGCGCGAGGCGCGGGCTGCCCTGGAGAAGTCCGGCTGGTGGGGGGCGAAACAGGTGACCGACCCGGCGACCGGCGAGATCGTCACGACCCGATTCACGCCGTCGCGCCTGACGCTGATCTACGACATGAACACCCGCACGGCCCACGCCGCCGGGCGCTGGGAGCGGTTCGAGCGGAACAAGAAGACCCACCCCTACCTGCGCTATATCACCAAGCGCGATGAGCGGGTGCGCGACAGCCACGCGGCATGGGACGGCCTCACCCTGCCGGTGGATCACCCGTTCTGGGATACCCGTTACCCGCCCAACGGTTGGCGCTGCCGCTGCCGGGTGATGGCCATGAGCCAGCGTGAATACGATGCCGCTCAGGGTAAGGATTGGCTCAAGACCCAGGCGCCGGCGGACAAGCTGCGCGAGTGGGTCAACCCGCGCACCGGCGAGACGCGGCATATTCCCGCGGGGGTCGATCCGGGCTTCGATTACAACGTGGGCAAGGCGGCCATGCGAGCGCGCGGGCTGGAGGAGCAGGCGCGGCGCCGGTTGGACGATCCGAACGGCCTGGCCGGCGGACTGCCGCGTCAGATTCTCAATCGGGTGAGGTCGGAATTGACGCCCAGCCAGGTGCTCAAGGCGCCTGGCATCGACCCCGGTCTGTTGGAAGACGTGGGCGCGGTCAAGGCAGTGGAGTATTACATCAACCAGGTGCGACCCGGCATCCTCGACGAGATCGCGGCCGGCGGCATCGAAGGCTCCGCCGCGCTGAAACACGAACTGGCCGAGGTGGCGGCGCTGCGCGCGGCGGGACTGTCGATCTACGAGCCGGAGCACATCGCCAGGGTGCGGGCCGCGTTTGCGGCATCGATCGAATCAATGGCCCCGGCCAAACACATTCCCTGGCACCTGGCGGCGCTGCGCGCGGAACTGGGCTATGCGCAGCGCGTCCTGTCCGCGCGCGGGCACACTTTGGATATAGGGGCGGTGGCCAGAGTCGTTTATCCTGACCTGGACCGGTTGGGCGAAGACGCCGTGGCCAAGATGGCCATCGAGCTGCATGCCATCGGCGCACACTGGCCACTGGCCGCAAGCGAGGACGTACTGAATGCGATTCGAGATACGCAGGGTTTATTCCGCTGACCTGACCATTGGCCTGCTACGCATGCGCAATGGCCGCGTCAGCGTGCTGATGGGGCGCGACTACTTCCTGGAATTGCCACACGGCGGGCGCCCCCCCGAGTTTGCCGACCTCATGGCCGCCACGGTGGACATCCTGGCCACGGAAATCAGGCGGGCACACCCGGACGCGCGATTGGGCGCGATTGAAACCACGCCAGATCTACCGATTCCAGACATTACCCAGCCGCTCTGGCCGGATCAGCCGGAATACCTGGCGCTATCCGGTTGGTTGCGGGCGGGGGCCATGGCATGACCGACACCCCACAACGCGCCCACGAATACGGCGAGCAAGCCGCCATGCGCGGGTTGCCCGTCGATGAGAACCCCTATCGCCTGCATGACCTGCGCGCCGCCTGGCTGCGCGGCTGGCACGGTTACCAACGCACCCACGCTGGCCCGCCCATCGAGGCCACGGCGGAAGGCCGCGCCTTCCTGGCCTCGCTCAAGGAGATGACGCGATGATCGAAATCACCATCGACGACCGCACCATCCTCGACGCGCTGGCCGACCTGCGCGGCCGGGTGGAGGACATGGCCCCGGTGATGAATGCGATCGGCATGAAGATGGAAGCGCGGGTATCGCGCCGCTTCGAGGACGCCGCCGACCCCAACGGCCGCCTGTGGCAGCCGCACCCCACGCGGGGCTACCCCTGGGAATACGACAAACACTATCCCAAGAGCGGCAACCGCAAACTATTGGATCGCA
>JAUXXW010000144.1 GCA_030684775.1 Pseudomonadota bacterium | reverse complement strand
ACCTCTAATTAGACGAACGAAGCCGGCGAGAAGCCACAACAGACTGCTCTTAAGAAACTCCACGCACCCTGTTGATTTCGTAGGGTGGATAAGCGATAGCGCATCCACCAATGGCAGCGGTGATGGTGGATGCGCTATCGCTTATCCACCCTACGGGGTTTCTTCGGCGCGATTTGCGGCAGCGGGCCGATGACTGCGCTAACCTGTCTTACCTTGATCTTACGTTGTGGGGTGTGAAATGGAGACGACCCGGTTGTCCAGCAAGGGGCAAGTGATCCTGCCCAAATCCATCCGCGCCGCCCACCACTGGGAGCCCGGCGTCGAATTCAGCGTCGAGGATGCGGCCGACGGCATCCTGTTGCGCCCCATCAAATCCAATCCCGCCACCCGGCTGGAGGATGTCATCGGCTGCCTTGGCTACAGCGGCCCGGCCAAGACGGTCGAAGAGATGGATGCCGCCATCGCCGCTGCCATTACCGCCAGTAACCAGGCCCAGCATGATCGCGATTGATACCAGCGTGCTCGTGCGTTTGCTGACCGGGGACGACCCGGGCCAGACGGAACGAGCGGCCGACTTGTTTCGACGCGAGCACATCCTGATAGCCAAGACGGTGCTGCTGGAGACGGAATGGGTGCTGCGCTACAGCTACCCACTTTCGCCGCCAGTCATCCTGGCGGCATTCCGCAAACTCCTCGGCCTGCCCCGGATCACCCTGGAAGATGCTGCCGTCGTCACCGAGGCATTGGCCCGCTATGAGGCCGGAATGGATTTTGCCGACGCCCTGCATCTGGCCTCCGGACACACAGCGGAAGCGTTCGCCACCTTCGACACGCGATTAAAAAAACGCGCCGGAACGCAGGCGAAGGTGATGTTGCTGTGAAGGCATGATTCCCGCCCTCCGCCACTGGCTGCACCGCCGCCGCCATCCCGTTCGTTACGCCCAACTCGATCAACTCCTGCGCAACCAGGCTTTGAGCCGGAAGCAGGTCTTGGAACAGCAGCGGCGCGACCTCGCGGACATCGTCGCCCACGCCAGCAATAACGTGCCGTATTACCGGGAGAACTTCTCCGGTCTCGATGGAGCCGCATTCCAGAAACTCCCCATCCTGACCAAGGAAGCCGTCGCCAGCCGCCTCGACGACCTCCTCGCCTGCGACGCCGACCGCGCCCAGGTGAAGCTCGGCCACACCGGCGGCTCCACCGGCAAGCCGCTGGCCTTCTGGTACGACGAGACCAAACACGAGTTGATGCGCGCCGGCATGATGCGCGGCTTCATGATGTCCGGCTGGCGGCCGGGGCAGAAGGTGATGTACTTCTGGGGCGCCCGCCACGACACCGCCAAGGGCGGCGTATTCGGAGGCGGGTGGGACGACCTCATATCCGCCGAGAAAACCATTGCCGCCGTCGAATACAGCGAAGCGAAACTGAACCAGTGGGCGCGCGCGATCCAAGCCTGGCGGCCGACCCTGCTCTACGGCTACGCCTCCGCGATGAGCGAACTCGCCCGCCACATCCTCGCCAACCGCCTGCCCATGCCGGCCAGCCTGATCGGCGTCTACTCCACCGCCGAAATGCTCGCCGACAGCCAGCGCGAACTGATGCAGCAAGCCTTCGGATGCAAAGTGTTCAACCAATACGGCTGCCGCGAAGTGCCCAACATCGCCTGGGAATGCCGCCACGGCCACATGCACGTCTTCGCCGACCTGGTGCACCTCGAATCCGTTGAAATGGAAGGTGAGGCCCGCTTCCTGGTCACCTCGCTCACCAACCGCCTGATGCCCTTCATCCGCTACGACGTCGGCGATTCCGGCCGCCTGCTCGAAGGCGACTGCCCCTGCGGCTCGCCGTTCCCGCTGATGGAAATGGGCCTATGCCGCAAGAACGACCTGATCCGCACCCGCGCCGACGCCACCTTCCACCCCGCCTATTTCAACCGCCTGCTCTACGGCATGACCCAGATCAGGCAATACCAATGGGTGCAGACCGAGATCGACCGCCTCACCCTCAACCTGGTCGCCGCCGCGCCGCTGAGCGCCGAGACCGTGGCCGGCCTGCGCGACCACCTGCGCCGCGACGTGGATGCCGAAATGTGCCTGGAGGTGAACTACCTTGACGACATCCCACGCTCCGTCTCAGGTAAGCATCGTTTCGTGATTGGGTTGAAGTAGGGTGCTGCCGGGTTGTTCAGTAGCACGCGTAGCGCCGTAGGTTGGGCGTCGCTGCGCGTGCCCAACGAACCGCCGCGATGTTGGGCACGCTTCGCTTTGCCCAACCTACGTCACTGCCGGGTTGTTCGGTAGCACGCGTAGCACGCGTAGCACGCGTAGTGCGGATGAGCCGGCGTTATGTCCCGGGCGCCGATAGCGCCCGGGACGGTATCCCTTGCGGACTTCTTGCCAGCGTTATCCGCCGAATGCCAAACATTCGGCGGAAGGCGCGATAAAGCCGCTTTTCCAATGCCCTACGCGTGCTAACAAAACAACTGGTGTAGCTACAATAGCCATTGTAGCTATTTGTATAGGATGCCAATGATGAAAGCCATGACCGCCCGCGAAGCAAAGAACCGTTTTGGCGAATTTCTCGACATGGCCCGTCGCGAGCCGGTCATCGTGACCAAGAACGACCGTCCCGTCGGTATTTTTATTTCCATCGAGGACGCGGTGGATACCCTTATCCCGGAGCGTTTCATGGAAAAAGAGGCCGGGTATGACGCATGGCTCAACGCCAAGGTGGGCGCAACCCTGGCCCGGGTCGATGCCGGCGAGACCGGGCTTTTCGAACAAACTGACGCCATGGCATCGCTACGGGCGCGCATCGCGGCCATCTCATCCCGGGGCAACCGTGAATGAAACTGCGCTGGACCGATGAAGCCCTTGACGACTTGGCGGCTATCGTTGCCTATTACCTGGAGGTGGCCAGTCCCTGGACGGCGGAAAACGTTGAACGCCGCCTGGTTGAAGCCATCATGGCGCCACTTCCTTTCCCGGAGCGCATCCGGGCCAGCGACCGGGTGCCGGGAACCCGCGAACTGGTCGTGCCCAAGCTGCCTTACATCGTGTTTGTGAAGGTGGGTAGCGATGACCTGATTGTGCTGAACATCGTCCACACGGCGCGGAAGTTCCCGTAATGACAGGGGCCGCCATGACAGTACGGTGGGTGGAATAGCGAAGCGCTTCCGCCGTATGTGCCATGTGATTGGCGGATAACGCCTTCGGCTCATACGCCCTACGTTCCCGCCCTGCTATCCTCCCCCCTCGCTCATTTCCTTTCCCCCGCATGTCCAGCCAACCCGCGCGCCCGCGCTTTCCCGACGACGAAAAACGCTTGCCCTGGCTGGCGTTGCTGCTTGAAATCCAGTTCATCACCAATCAGGGTGTGGCCGCCGCGATCAAGGCGGATGGCCGCAAGCTGGCTTGTGCGCGGGGGTGCGCGAGTTGTTGCCGCAGCCATACGGACATCCCGGTCTATCCGCTGGAATTGATGGGCATCACCTGGTTTGCCGTGGAGAAGCTTGAGGGGGAGAGCCGTGAACGGGTGCGGCAACAACTGCTTCGGCATCGCGATCTGGGCAACTGCCCCTTCCTGGTCGATGAAGCCTGCGCGATTCACCCGCTGCGGCCGATGGCTTGCCGCCAGTTCAACGTCTTCACCACGGTCTGTGAAGCGGGTGAGGACGCCTTTCACACCCGGCGTGGCGATGTGCTCAATCCGGATGCGAAGCGCAAGCACGAGGCGCTGCGCGAAATGCTGCGTCACCACGGCGTGAAGGAGGGGCTGGAGCGGCGCCGGCTGGTGGAAACCGGCGAGGTGCATCGGCTGGCGCAGAGCCTGCGGGAAATGCGCTGGGAGAGCTTGGCGGCACGGATGGGGCAACGTGAGTCCTGACGCCGGCAAGCCGGCGATGCGTGATCTGGCGGGGCATTTTCCGCGCGCGGGTCGCATTGAACAGGTCTTTCTCCGACCTGAGCGTCGGGCGCCGGTAGTGTCGGTGGCCGTCGCCCTGGCGATTGCGTCGCGCGGCCTGGAGGGTGATCGCGCCGCACGGCGCGCGCCTGTTCGCCCGGAAGGTGGTGCCCGCCAGGTCACGCTGATTCAGGCCGAACATCTGGCCGCCGTGGCCGCGTTCATGGGCATGGATTCTGTCGATCCCGCCTTGCTGCGGCGCAATTTGCTGGTGTCCGGGCTGAATCTGCTGGCCGCTCGCGCGCTGTTCCGAGACCGGCCTTTGCGGCTGCGGATCGGGGCCGAGGTGGTGCTGGAAGTGACGGGCCATTGCGCGCCCTGTTCGCGTATGGAGGAAGTTCTCGGCCCAGGCGGGTATAACGCGATGCGTGGGCATGGCGGGGTGAATGCGCGGGTGCTGGTTGGGGGCCGGATCGAAGTGAACGATGCGGTAGTTTGTAGCGCCGGCGCCTCGCCGGCTTCGTTCATCTGATCAGCCCTACGAAGCCGGCGAGACGCCTGCGCTGCATTTTCATTACTGGAAGCAACATGACTCAGGAAGAAGCGTAGGTTGGGCAAAGCGAAGCGTGCCCAACAACCCGTCGCCATGTTGGGCACGCTTCGCTTTGCCCAACCTACGATTACTGAGGAAGCTTGCGAATCAGGATCAGTTATTAGGAAATTTGTATGAATCAGGATGAAGTGCTCGCCGCCACGCGGCAGTGGCTGGAAAAAGCGGTGATCGGGCTGAATCTGTGCCCGTTCGCCAAATCGGTCTACGTGAAGAATCAGGTGCGTTTCGTGGTCAGCGAGGCCACCCACCTCGACGGTTTTCTCGAAGACCTGGATCGCGAGCTGGATTTGTTGGCGGCGACCGATCCGGCGGAAATCGATACCACTTTGTTGATCCACCCGACCCTGCTGGCGGATTTCGAGGATTTCAACGACTTCACGATCATCGCGGAAGCGGCGGTGGAAGAGCATGGGCTGGAGGGCGTCCTCCAGGTTGCCAGCTTCCACCCGGCATTTCAGTTTGCCGACACCGAGCCGGATGACATCGGCAACTACACCAATCGCTCGCCGTTTCCGACCCTGCATCTGATCCGTGAAGACAGCATCGCGCGCGCCGTGGAAACGTATCCCGATGCCGAGGCGATCTACGGCCGCAATATCGAAACCCTGAAGAAATTGGGCATCGCCGGCTGGCGTGCCCTGGGTTTTGCGTCAGATTCGAAGAAAAACGAAACGCCTTGATCGGCCGCTACCGCCTTGGAATGGGATAATGCCGCCATGAATGAACCTCTACCTGTCCCCCCCCGTCGTCGCCTGCAAGAGCTTCTGGCCATCCCCGACCGGCTGCGTACCGAGGCCGAATGGGATGAGCTCCATGAGCTGGAAATCTCGTTGGCGCCTGGAAATCGCGCGGATGGCGCGCCGCCGCCACCGCGCGCGGATGGCGCGCCGCCACGCTCGCGGCAGCGCACGAACGCGCCTTCCGGGCACGGCAATCCCCGGCCGAACCCCCGGCCCCACGCCAACCCAAACCCCCATCCTCGGCCCAACCCTCCCAGTGAGGGCGGGGAGGGCGGGGAGCCGCGAGAGGGCCGGAAATCGTTCCGCAATCGCCGCAAGAAGCCGCCCAAGCCTCCCGAGGCGACTTGAAGGCTCGTAGCGCCGGCGCTACATAAGGGTAGGGGCTTCATCAGGGATTTCTCCAAGGGTGGTGCATGCGCGAGCGTCCGAAAATCCCCCCTAACCCCCCTTTGAGAAAGGGGGGAACCTCGCATCCCCACGTCGCCAGCCAAAGCGAAAAGTACTTTCCCAATCAGAACGGCCACACCAGCGGCGCGATCAGCACGGTCAATACCCCGGTCAGGAAAGTCAGCGGCACGCCCATGCGCAGGTAGTCGCTGAAGGCGTAGCCCCCCGGCCCCATGACCATCAGGTTGGTCTGGTAGCCGATGGGGGTGGCGAAGCTGGCCGAGGCGGCTTTCATGATGACGATGGCGAAGGGCAGCACGCTGACATCCAGGCGCGCGGCGGCGGCCAGGGCGATGGGGAACATCAGGGCGGCGGCGGCGTTGTTGGTGATCAGGTTGGTGAACAGCGAAGTCGCCAGGAAGAACAAGGCCAGCGTGGCCCAGGGGTTGTCCCCGGCCAGGCCGACCAGACCACCGGCGAGCAGGCCGGCGGCGCCGGTTTTCTCCAGGGCGATGCCGATGCCGAAAGAAGCGGCGATCACCAGCAGCACCTGCCAGTCCATCGAACGGCGCGCGGCCGAGGCGGAGGTGCAACGGCTCAACAGCATCAACCCGGCCGCCAGCATGGCAGCCTGCAACATGCTCAACCAGCCCAGGGTGGCGAGCAGCACCATGCCGGCCATGATGAGCACCGCGATCCAGGCGCGCTCATGGCGCGGCGGGGTGGAGTTGTCGAGGCGGCTGACCAGGAGGAAATCTCGGGTGTTGCGATAGCGTTCGAGAAAGCTGGGATGCGTCTCCATCAACAAGGTGTCGCCCGGTCGCGGCACGATGTCGCCGATCTTGCGGTTGATGCGTTCACCGTTGCGCGCCACGGCGATGATGGCGGCCTGGTAAAGGGTGCGGAAACGCCCCTCACGGATGCTCTTGCCCAGTAGCGGAAAGCTTTCGGAAATCACCGCTTCGACCAGACAGCGCTGATGACGCGGTGATCCCAGCTTGAATACCTGGCTGGTGGCGGGCGTCAGGCCGCGAATCTTTTGCAGATCGAGCACCGAATCCACCACCCCGGCGAACAGCAGCCGGTCGCCGCCGCGCAGGGTTTGCTGTGGCGATACGGCCGGCATCAGATGGCCATCGCGATCCACTTCCACCAGATACATGCCGGGCAACTGGCGCAGTCCCGCCGCCTCGATGGTCTTGCCTTCCAGCGGGCTGTGCGGCTCCACCAGCATTTCCACGGTGTACTCGCGCGCATTCTCCAATTGGCTGAGGATGGAATGCCGCTCCGGCAGCAGGCACCGGCCGAACAGGGCGGTGAAAAGGAGGGTCAGCAGCAACGTGGGCACGCCCACCCAGGCGATCTCGAAGAAGTTCAGGCCAGGTTGCCCGCTCTGCCCGACCAGCAGGCCGTTGACCACCAGATTGGTGCTGGTGCCGATCAGTGTGCAGGTGCCGCCGGCGATGGCGGCGTAGCTCAGCGGCAGCATCAACTGGGACACGGCGATGCCATGACGTTTGGCCCAGTCCTGCACAGCCGGAATGAACATCGCCACCACCGGAGTGTTGTTGAGAAACGCGCTCAAAAAAGAAACCGGCGCCATCAAACGCATCTGCGCGTGTGCCACCGAACGAGGCTTGCCCAGCAGCGACTGCGAGACCCAGGCCGTGCCCCCGGTTTCCTGCAGGCCGGAAACCACCACATAGAGCACCGCCACCGTCACCATGCCCTCGTTGGACAGCCCCGCCAGCGCCTCGGCGGGGGTCAGCACCCCGGCCAGCAGCAGCAGCGTCAGGCCGCCCAGCATCACCGTATCGGGCGGGTAACGGTTGCTGGCCAACAAGCCGATGCACAGCGCGACGACAGCGAGCGTGAGCCAGGCTTCCCAAGGCATGATGAACAATCCCGTGGTTGTGATGCCCGGCACTATAGACCTACAACCCGGTGGTGATGCTCAACGGCTGGCTGCCGCCCTGGCGCATGAAGGCCGGGGTCAAGGAATTCCACCTGATCGCCGATCCGACTCCGCCGCCGACGATCACGCCCATGGCGGCTTGGCCGACAAAGCGGCCGTGCCCAGGACAGGCGCCCACACTGGCCTGGCTCATCTTCCGGGAAAACTTCGACCGCCGCATCGCCTCACTCAAGGGGCTGGCGGCTGGTTCGGTCAACCCGCTCCTGGGTACCGCATGGCTCGCGCCCGGGCAGGTCGCCGGACATCCGGTTCAGCGCGGGTTCCGGCACGACGCCTTGCCGGCCTACTTGCGGATGAGGCGCGAAACCTTCCCGTTCAGGGCTTCGCCGCCTCCGGAGTTGGTTGCGGAGCAGCGGCGACCAGTACCTTGTCCACCCGGTTCCTGTCCATGTCCATGACCTCGAAACGCAGGCCATTCCACTCGAAAAAATCGGTTACGGCGGGAATGCGTTCCAGCATATGCATGACGAATCCCCCCAGAGTATTGAAGGCGCTTTCCTCCTCGCCGGGAAATTCATCGTCGATTTCCAGTACCGCTTTGAGACGCTCGATGGACACGTTGCCATCCACCAGCCATGACCCGTTTTCACGTTGGACCATGTCGGGATCATCCAATGAATCGGAGGAGGGCAGATCGCCGACGATGGCGGTCAGAATATCGGTAAGCGTCACCACGCCTTCGAATTCGCCATATTCGTCGACGACCAGGGCAAAGTGCGTGCGTGCCCCGCGGAAGTTTTCCATCAGCCGGGTGGTGGAAACGCTCTCCGGGACATAGAGCGGCTTGCTCAATGCGCCTTCGATACCCAGGGGTGCTCCCTCCAGCGCGGCCTTCAACAAATCGGAGGTGCGCAAGATGCCGACGATATGCTCCAGCCCATCCCGGCATACGACGACGCGCTCATAAGGGCAATCGGCGAGCCGGCGACGAATCTCATCTTCCGGCTCGGCCAGGTCGATCACGTAGATGTCGTTACG
Source organism: Pseudomonadota bacterium (assembly GCA_030684775.1). GTDB lineage: Bacteria > Pseudomonadota > Gammaproteobacteria > Burkholderiales > Thiobacillaceae > PFJX01. The sequence continues at coordinate 961 of JAUXXW010000144.1, read as the reverse complement.
GTGGGTCATGATCGAGCCGATACGCTTCTCATCCAGACGCAATACGTTGGAGACGAGAGCCTGCTCGCTGCCGTGGAAAATGCCGGCCTCGGCGCCTTGTTCCATCAATAGGTTGATTTCATCGTCAGTCACCGGCGGCTCATTCTGGCGACGCGATCCCACCAGCCGCAACAACAGGCTGGAAGACGACGACAGCAGCCAGACCACGGGACGCGCCAAGCGCGACAGTGTATTCATCGGCCGCGCGACCAATGAAGCGACCCCCTCCGGCGCCAGCAAACCCAGACGTTTGGGCACGAGTTCGCCGACCACGACGGAAAAATAAGTGAGCCCGACCACGACGATGGTCAGCGCGGTGCCTCTGGCGTAGGGCTCGAACAGGACAAAGCCGCTCAACCAGATGGCGAGTGGATCGGCCAGGGCGCTTTCGCCGATGGCGCCGCTGAGGATAGCCACCGAGGTGATGCCGACCTGAATGGTGGAAAGGAAATTGGAAGGTTCGTTGTGCAGGGCCAAGGCCGAACGAGCGCCTGGGCTGCCATCCTCGGCCAACCGTTGTAGCCGGGCCTTGCGGGAAGTGACCACGGCAATTTCCGACATGGCGAAAACACCATTGAGCAGAACCAAAAAGAACAGCAGCGCCATATCCATTAAAAAATCACCCATCGCCTCTCGGTGTGTGACCCTGGGGTTGATCAGCTAGGCATGTTAGCAATTCATCCTGGAAACAGCCGTCGCCGAAACGAAAAGGGCCTGAATGCCCGACGGTTCTTGGGGTTTCAAGAATAAGGGGGCGCCACCCTCTGGATGAGTAGACGTAGGTTGGGCAAAGCGAAGCGTTCCCAACATGGCGACGGGTTGTTTGGCACGATTAGCTTTGCCCCACCTACGTCTACTCATCCAGAGGGTTGCGCCCCCATATTAATGAAACCCCAAGAACCGTCGGGCATTAAGGCCCATT
>JAUXXW010000122.1 GCA_030684775.1 Pseudomonadota bacterium | reverse complement strand
GGGAGGTGTGGTTCAAGTTCGACCGCGCCACGCGCGCCGGTCTGAGCCTGGTCAACGACACGGAAAGCGACCCGGAACGCCATTTCCAGCGATTGAAAACCGTGGCCGCTCTGTGCCCGACCTGGATGCAGACCTGCATGTTCGCGTTCGATGGCGAGCCGCCCTCGGCAGCGGAACTGGATGCCTGGCTGGCCCTGCTGGCGCGGGCCGTGGACGAGTCGGTGGCGTTACGCGGGGTGTTGCTCTACGGCTTGGCGCGGCCTTCCTTGCAGGCGGAGGCGGCTCGGCTGTCGGCGTTGCCGGAGGCGTGGTTACGCGATCTGGCGCGGCGGGTGGAAACGCTGGGGCTGGCGGTGAAGGTCAGCGTGTAGGTTGGGCAAAGCGCAGCGTGCCCAACAGACAACCGTTGCATGTTGGGCACGCTACGCTTTGCCCAACCTACGGTTCCTTGGGCTTTTCCGGCGCCTCTTCCTTTTCCTTCAGGCGCTCCCGCCAACGTTTGTCCGGCACCACCTGCTGTTTGAAGCGGGGCGTGCGCACGGCCTTGGCGACGGGGTCGCGCGGGCGGCGTGGTGGGCTGGATTTGCGTTTGTTCATGAGCGTCTGCTCCTCAACCCCGCTGGTAGATGTCCTCGAAGCGCACGATGTCGTCCTCGCCCAGATAGGAGCCGGATTGCACTTCGATCAGGTGCAGCGGGATGCGGCCGGGGTTTTCCAGGCGGTGGGTGGTGCCCAGCGGGATATAGGTGGATTCGTTCTCGCATAACAGGTTCTCGACACCGTCTCGGGTGACGCGGGCGGTGCCTGAAACCACGATCCAGTGTTCGGCGCGGTGGTGGTGCATTTGCAGAGAGAGTTTCTCGCCCGGCTTGACCATGATGCGTTTGACCTGGAAGCGTTCACCCAGGTCGATGCCTTCGTACCAGCCCCAGGGGCGGAATACGCGGGTATGGAATTCGTGCTCGCTGCGGCCGCTGGCTTTCAGGTAGTCCACCACCTTCTTCACGTCCTGGGCGCGCGACTTGTCGGCCACCAGCACGGCATCCGGAGTTTCCACGATGAGCAGGTTGGAAACGCCGATGGCGGCCACCATGCGCGATTCCGCGCGTACCAGGGAGTCGCTGACGCCTTCCATGTACACGTCGCCACGCGTGACATTGCCGGCGGCGTCCTTCTCGCCCACTTCCCACAGCGCGGACCAGGCGCCGATGTCGTTCCAGCCGATGTCGGTGGGCACCACGGCGGCGTGCCGGGTGCGTTCCATCAGCGCGTAGTCGATGGAGTCCGACGGACAGGCCGCGAACGCGCCCTTGTCGAGGCGGCAGAAGTCCAGGTCATGCTGGCCGCCGTTCAGGGCCTGCTCACAGGCGGCCAGGATGTCCGGGCGAAACTCGGCCAGTTCAGCCAGGAACTGCTTGCAGGAGAACAGGAACATGCCGCTGTTCCAGAAATAGTCGCCGGAAGCGAGAAACAACTCGGCGTTTTCGCGGTTCGGCTTTTCCACGAAGCGGGCCACCTTGCGGGCACTGCCGGTGGCCAGCGGGTCGCCCTGCTGGATGTAGCCATAACCGGTTTCCGGGGCGTCCGGGACGATGCCGAAGGTCACCAGATGGCCGTTTGCGACGGCCCGCATGCCTTCGCCTATGGCGGCGTGGAAGGCGGGTACATCGTGAATCAGATGATCGGCGGGGAGCAACAGCATCACCGCGTCGGCATCCCGTTTCAGCAGATGCATGGCGGCGACCGCGGCGGCCGGGGCGGTGTTGCGTCCAACCGGTTCGAGAAAGATGCCCAGCGGGGCAACGTCGATGTCGCGCATCTGCTCGGCGATCAGAAAACGGTGGTCGTTGTTGCAGACGATCAGCGGCGCCCCGGCATCCGCCAGGCCGGCCAGGCGCAGCACCGTTTCCTGCAGCATGGTGTTGTCGGAGGCCAGCGGCAGCAGTTGCTTCGGCAGCGCGGCGCGAGAGAGCGGCCACAAACGGGTGCCGGAACCTCCGGACAGGATGACGGGATGCAGCGACATTTCGGATTTCCCCAGGTTCGTTGTGGTGGGCCGGGAGGATAGCGATTTACCCCGGCTCACGGCAAACGCGCCGTAGGTTGGGCAAAGCGAAGCGTGCCCAACAGCAACCGTTGCCATGTTGGGCACGCTGCGCTTTGCCCAACCTACGTCGCTACGTCGCTGCTTATCCGACCACCTGGTAACCGCCATCATCGAGGGCCGCGCGGATTACATCGGGACTCGCGAGGGCGGGGTCATGCGCGACTTCCACCCGGCCCGATGCCAGGTCCACTTGCACCCCGCTGACGCCGGGCAGCGCGCCCACCAGGTTTTTCACGGAATTCACACAACCCATACAAGTCATGCCGGAAACGTTCAAGGTCAGGGTGTTCATGCGCTGTCGATGCTCCGATTGGGGTTGAGGCTTTCGCTCATGCGGCCATCCGCTCCGTAGAGCGTGCGGCTGCCGGCGGCGTTGCGCAATACCTGCACGGCGGCCTGGGTACGGCGTAGTTGTTCGTCTATGAGTCTGCTGTTGAGGCTGTTCATGCGCTCCGCGTGGCGCGCCATTTCCTCCACCTGCCGCCAGCCTTCCGGAGCCAAACCGGCGCACCGCTCGCGCAACACGGACAGGCCGGCCGTGTCGGGCAGGCCGAGGGCGCCGGTCAAGGCTTGCCAGAGGCCGGCAAGGCGGCGATTCGCAGCTTCCCGCTGCGCCACCAGAGGAGTAAGAGCATCCGCCTGATTGGCCGCCAGCACGGCGGCTTCCAGCTCCAACAGGCCGATGAAGGCGGTGAGTTCGCGCGCCAGTGCGTCGAGGTGGGCAGTCGGGTTCATCGGTTATGTTGGTGGCTGAGTTGCTCTATGGTTTCCTGCACCATGCCTTCCGCCACCGCCTCCTCGTCCACCTCGAAGGTGCCGTCGGCAATGGCCTGGCGTATGGATTCCACCTTGCCGGCATCTTCGGGCGGCAGCTCCGCGAGCTGGGCTTCCAGTTCACGCATGAGCGAGGAAGTGCCGGTGAGCTCGACGTTATCGCTGACCGACCCGGCCGCCGAACCGGCGGCCTTGTCTCTGGATGGCTTCGATTTGACGCCCTTGGCCTGGACGCTGGTGATGTGCTGTATCGCGCTGTCTATCTTCACGACGGATTCCTCCTCGGATATGCCGAGAATATAACGGCAAGCGGCATGCAAGCTTTAACGAGAAATATCAACCCGATTCGTGGGTGCGGGCTTGCCCGCGATTCGACTGTTGCAATCGCGGGCAAGCCCGCTCCCACGGAACCCCGTTTCAAGGCTGCACCAGCGCGCTGCCATCATCCTGCGCGATGCCATGCACGATGCGCCCGGAGTGAATCCTGACCCGCACCGGCTCACCCGCCGCCGCCGAATTGAGCGCCTTGCCTTCCTGGTTGACGCTGAAACCAACGCCGCGAACGACGATGCGTACCCGCTGCCCGGCGTTGATCGCGGGCGGCCGCGACAGCGAATCAGCCGGCAGCGGCTGGCCGGCGGGAATCCAGCGGTCGCTACGCGCGCCGACCACCGCTTGAATGTCGTTGAGGTAAGCGCCGGGCGGCTGTTCATAGTCGATGGTTCGCGTCTCCACATCGCCGGCGTCGAGGATGGCGCGCGCCGGCAGATCGCGCCGGGCAACCAGGGCGGGGCCGGAGAGGTCGATCTGGAAACCGATATACAAGCTCCATCTGACCGGCGCCTTGCATTGCGCCTTGATGCTGCCGGCGGTTCCGAGTTGGGCGCCGGCGGCCAGGGAAAACTCGAAGTCGCGGCAGGCCACCAGGCGCAGGCGTTCGTCTATCGCGCCGATCCGGGGGCGTGCCTGTATGCCCGGCCAGGCCTGGGCGGCTTGCTGTTCCAGCCAGGTATTGCCGAGTTGGCGCAGAATTTGCATGTCCTGTACCGGCCCTGATGCCGATGCAGCGACTGCCCACTGCGAGAAAACCAGAAAAACAAGAAAACGAAGCATGGACATGAGCGGTTTGCGTCAGAAGTAAGGGATAGAATTCTCGACCTTTTTCCGGAAGACGACATGGAACGTCCCAACCAACCCGCTGCGAGTCAACCAGCCGATATAGCCCGCGCGGCCATCCGCCTGCTGGGTACGCGCCGTCTGCAGCCGACGCCGGACAACTTCCAGCGCGCTTACGCCGAAGTGGCGGGCGAGAAGGTGGAGAAACCGGTGGAAAAACCCAAGGGAGAGGGCGACAAACCCGAGCCGGCCAAATCCGAATTGCGCTGGCCGGACGCGATCCGCCCCCTGATTAAGCAGTGGGAAGCACATCAGACCGGCCTCAACCAGACGAAAAAACGTGAAATGCTGGAACGGGTGCTGATCAACTTCGGCCACGACAGCCAGCAGTTGTTCGACAAGCTCTCCGGCCTGGCACGCTCCTGGGCGGAGTCGAGCGGTGGCGGCAAGGTGCTGGAAGAAGCCGCAGCAACGCCGGCGGCGCCGCCCAGTAGCGCCGGCATCCCTGCCGGCGTCTTTGAAAACAGCCGGCTGGACGCCGGCGCTACAGCAGCGGCGCCTGACTCCTGGCCGCCATTGCGCCAGGCGCTGGTCGGCAATCTGCATTTGCTCGCGGATAGCTGCACGATGCGCTGGCCGGATCTGGCCGAGCGCGCTGGTCGCCTGTCCACCGCCGTATCCGCCAGTGGCGCCGCCGATAGCCATCATTTCGAAGAGCTTGCCGGCATCTGGCGCGAGCTGTTGATCCGCTCGGAAGACGACCACGAACTGTCGATCGGCCTGCGCCGTCTGGTCGGCCTGCTGTTCCTCAACCTGGGCGAACTGGTGGGTGACGAAACCTGGTTCTCCGGGCAGATGGCCGCCATGCAGGCGCTGATCGACGGCAACCTCAATCCCGAATCTCTGCACGGCGCGGAACGTGGTCTGCGCGAGTTGGTATTCAAGCAGGGCGAGATCAAGGGCAGCCTGGATGACGCCAAGGAAAAGCTGCGCTCGCTCATCACCACCTTCATCGACCGGATCGGCACCATGTCCGACGACGCCGATGGCTACCACGCAAGAATCGGCGCCTATTCCGAGCAGATCGGCCAGGCGCGCGACATCGGCGAACTGGGCACGGTGATCGAAGGGCTCACCAGCGACATGGACGGCATGCGCCACGCCCTGCGCAACAGCCACGGCGAACTGAATGAAGCCCGCGCCCAGGCGGAACAAGCGGAGCAACGCATTCATGTGCTGGAAACCGAACTGGCGCAGGTATCCAACCTGGTGCGCGAGGATCAACTCACCGGCGCGCTCAACCGGCGCGGCCTCGATGAAGCCTTCACGCGCGAACTGGCGCGCGCCGATCGCCTGGAAGCGCCTTTGTCGATCTCCATGCTGGACCTCGACCACTTCAAGAAGCTCAACGACTCGCTTGGCCATCAGGCGGGTGACGAAGCGCTCAAGCACCTGACCCGCGTGGTGAGCGACCTCCTGCGCCCCACCGATTCCCTGGCCCGCTATGGCGGCGAGGAATTTCTCATCCTGCTGCCCAACACCGACCTGGATGGCGCGGAGGTGATCCTGAAGCGCCTGCAACGCGAACTCACCCGCCAGTTTTTCCTGCATGCCAACGACAAGGTGTTGATTACCTTCAGCGCCGGGGTGGCCGAACGTGGCAAGGAAGAAGCCCAGGCCGACCTGATCGCCCGCGCCGACGCGGCCATGTATCGCGCCAAATCGGCCGGCAGAAACCGGGTCGAACGCGGCTGAATTTGCCGCCGGGCTGCCAGTCGGCGGCAAGATTTGCCGGTTTTCCACCTTATTCCGCCGAGAGAGGGCAGTGCCGTAGGTTGGGCAAAGCGAAGCGTGCCCAACATCGCGACGGTTCGTTGGGCACGCTTCGCTTTGCCCAACCTACGGGGCTTGGCCTGGCTCCCTCACCCCCGGCCCCTCTCCCGGTGGGAGAGGGGAGCCCCCCTGGCACGTCCCTTGCTCTATCTCCCCCACAGGAGACCGCCATGCTGAGCAAGATCGACAATGAACTTACCTTCGTCCAATCCGCGCTGAACCTTCGCGCGCGGCGGCAGGAAGTGCTGTCGTCCAATATCGCCAACTCGGATACGCCCAACTACAAGGCGCGCGACATGGATTTCGCCGCCGCCCTGAAGAGCGCCATGGGCGCGGCGGGCGGGCCGCTGCAACTCGCCCGTACCGAAGCACGCCATATCGCGGCGGGCGGCGTTTCCGGCATGGTCGATGGCCATCTCAAATACCGCTCCAGCGTGCAGCCCAGCCTGGATGGCAACACCGTGGACATGGACGTGGAACGCGCCCACTTCACGGAAAACTCGCTGCACTACCAATTCCTGCTCGACCGCGCCGCCGGCCAGTTCAAGACGCTGGGCATGGCCATCTCGGACAAATAAGGCAAAGCCATGTCACTGACCAATGTCTTCCACATCGCCGCCTCCGCGCTCACCGCGCAATCCATGCGCCTGAACGCGGTGGCCTCGAACATGGCCAATGCCGATTCCGCGAGCTCCTCCACGGGCGAGAGCTACAAGGCCAAACAGGTGGTGTTTCAGGCCGTGGCGATGAACAAGTCCGCCCCCTGGGCGCAGGGTGTGCGCATGAAGGAAGTGATCGAAGACCCGTCGCCGCCGCGCATGGTCTACGACCCCAAACACCCCATGGCCGACGCCAAGGGCTATGTGGCCTACCCCAACGTGGACGCGGTGGAGGAGATGGTGAACATGATTTCCGCCTCGCGCTCCTATCAAACCAATGCCGAAGTAATGAACACGACCAAGAGCCTGCTGCAACGGACTCTGGCCATCGCCCAGACCTGAAGGAGCAAACCATGACCGTCGCCGCCGTACAAAGCAGCACCACCAGCACCGCGACCAGCGGAAACAGCGCCGCCGAGATCGGTGACCGCTTTCTCAAATTGCTGGTGACCCAACTGAAAAACCAGGACCCGCTGAATCCGATGGACAACGCGGAAATCACCTCGCAGATGGCGCAACTGTCCACGGTGGAGGGCATCAACAAGATGAACGACTCCATCGCCAGCCTGACGGCGCAGTTCAACGCCACCCAGGCCTTGCAGGGCGCCTCCCTGATCGGGCGGCAGGTATTGGCGGAAGGCGATCAGCTTGAGTTGGGCGATTCCGGCGCGGCGGGCGGAGTGAACCTCACGGCCAAGGCCGACAAGGTGACGATCGATGTGCTGAATGGCGACGGCAAGGTGGTGCGCAGCCTGGACCTGGGCAGCCTCGACGCCGGTTTGAGCCGCTTCGCCTGGGATGGGCTGGATGCATCCGGCAACCAAATGGCTCAGGGTACTTACAGCTTTGCAGTGGCCGCGACAGCGGCCGGAAACAACGTGGATGCCACCACTTATTCGTTGGCGCAGGTTTTGAGCGTGTCGATGGCCGCCGGTGGCCTCGACGTGGAACTGTCGAATCTGGGCAATCTGGGCCTGGACAAGATCAAGCAAATCTTCTGAACGAGGAGCAGCAAATGAGCTTCAACCAAGGCTTGAGCGGACTCAATGGCGCATCCAAGAACCTGGACGTGATCGGCAACAACATCGCCAACACGTCCACGGTGGGCTTCAAGGCCAGCCGCGCGGAATTCTCGGATGTCTATGCCGCCTCGATTAACGGCGTCAGCAATCTGAATGTCGGCATCGGCACCAAGACGGCGGCGGTGGTGCAGCAGTTCACGCAGGGCAACATCAGCGTGACCAACAACCCGCTCGACCTCGCCATCAGCGGCGATGGCTTTTTTCAATTGATCCAGACGGACCCGAACTCGCCGACCGCCACGACCGGCCTGACCACCTACACGCGCAACGGCCAGTTCCAGATGGACAAGAACGGTTACATCGTCGACAACGCCGGGCGCAAGCTGATCGGTTTTCCGGCGACCGAAGGTGTGGTCGTGCCCGGCACGCTCCAGCCGATCAAGGTTTCCCTGGGGGTGGCGAAGCCCAACCCCACCTCGACGGCGGCGCTGACCGCCAACCTGGATTCCACCAGCGCCGCGGTTGTCGGCTCCGTCGCTGGGGCCGCGACGGGCACGCAGATCAATCCGAGCCTTCCCGCCACCTACAACTACGCCACGACTTTCACCGTCTACGACACGCCGGGCTCACCCCAGGGCCTGACGCTGTATTTTCAGAAAGCGGAAACCGGCGGAGGCTGGAACATGGCCGCCTATGTCGCGGGCAACCAGATACTGCCGGTGACCGGAACGAATAACGCGGCCACGATCACCTTCAATGCCGATGGCACGGTCAACCAGATCAATGGCGCGGCGCCCGCGTCATTCGCCACCACGGCCGTGGGCACCATGCCTTCCTTCGGCTTCGACCTCACCCTGATGACCCAGTACGGCAGCACGTCCGGCGTCTCCTATGTCGAGCAGGACGGTTATGCGACAGGCAAGTTCGTCAGCCTCAGTGTCGACAAGACCGGCCTGGTGCAGGGCCGCTACACCAACGGCCAGGCGCTGGCGATCGGCCAGATTCTGATGACCAACTTCCTCAACCCGAACGGCCTGCAACCCCTGGGCGACAACCAGTGGGGAGAGACCACGGCAGCCGGCAAGCAGAGCTCCGAGGCGCCTGGTACCGGGGTGCTGGGCTATCTGCAATCCGGTGTGGTGGAGGAGTCCAACGTCGACCTCACCGCCGAACTGGTCAACATGATCGTCGCGCAACGCATGTATCAAGCCAACGCGCAGACGGTGAAGACCCAGGATTCGATCCTGCAAACGCTGGTGAACCTGAGATGAAAGTGATCCGTAGGTTGGGCAAAGCGAAGCGTGCCCAACGAACCGGCGCGATGTTGGGCACGCTTCGCTTTGCCCAACCTACGGTGCAGCTCCCCCTTTTGGCAAAGGGGGATGGTGCCCTCGCCGGCACCTGTGCCGGGATCAGCTCGTGAGTTGGGCGAAGCGCGGGGTGTCCAACCCGCATAACCCACCCGAAGGACAGACATGGACCGCATGATCTACATCGCCATGACCGGGGCGCGCGAAGTGACTCGCCAGCAGGCGGCGGTCACGCACAACCTGGCCAACGTCGCCACCCACGGTTTCCGCCAGGAGCTGAATGTATTTCGCGCCCTGCCGGTCGTTGGGGATGGGGCAAAAACGCGCGCCTTCGTGCTGGAAACCACGCCACGCACCGACTTCACCCAAGGGGCCTTACAGCAGACCGGCAGGCCGCTCGATGTGGCGCTGCGCGGGCCGGGTTGGATCGCGGTGCAGGGCGCCGACGGCCAGGAGGCTTATACCCGCGTGGGCCATCTCCAGGTCGGCCAGAACGGCATCATGCAAACCAGCAACGGACTCAATGTGCTGGGCGATGCCGGCCCCATTGCGGTGCCGCCGGGCCAGGACATCCTGATCGGCCGCGACGGCACCATTTCCACCATTCCGGTCGGGCAGAACCTCAATGCCGTCGCCATCGTCGGCCGCATCAAGCTCACCAATCCGACTGAAACCGATCTGGTGCGCGGCGACGATGGCCTGTTTCGCCAGAAAAACGGCCAGCCCGCCGAGGCCGATGCCGGCGTCACCCTGGTGTCGGGCGCGCTGGAAAGCAGCAACGTGAACCCCGCCGAAGCGTTGGTCAGCATGGTCAGCCTGGCGCGCCAGTTCGACATGCAGATGCGCGTGTTGCGCGTCGCCCAGGAAAACGAGGGCAGCGCCAACAAGATCCTGTCCGCAAACTGATAAGGAATAAGCATGCTCCGTTCCCTGCACATCGCCCGTACCGGCCTGGATGCCCAGCAAACCCAGTTGGACGTGGTCTCCAACAACCTCGCCAACACCTCCACCACCGGCTTCAAGAAGTCGCGCGCGGTGTTCGAGGATCTGCTCTACCAGACCATCCGCCAGGCCGGCGCGCAGTCGTCGCAGCAGACACAACTGCCCTCCGGCTTCCAGTTGGGTGTCGGCGTGCGGCCGGTGGCCACCGAGCGCATCTTCCAGCAGGGCGCGATGCAGCAGACGTCCAATCCGCTGGATGTGGCGATCAACGGCCAGGGCTTCTTCCAGATCCAGATGCCCGACGGCAGCCTGGCCTATACCCGCGACGGCTCCTTCCAGACCGACAGCCAGGGCAATCTGGTCACCGCCAGCGGCTATGCCCTGCTGCCCAACATGCAGATTCCGGCCAACGCTCTCACCACCACCATCGGCCGCGACGGCATCGTCAGCGTGACCACGCCGGGCAACGCCACGCCCACGCAACTGGGGCAGATCCAGCTCGCCACCTTCGTCAACCCGACCGGCCTGCAGGGCCAGGGCGAAAACCTGTTCATCGAAACCGCCGCCTCCGGCGCGCCGCTGCCGAACAACCCGGGCACCGACGGCATGGGCGTGCTCAACCAGTCCTTCATCGAAACCTCCAACGTCAATGTGGCCGAGGAACTGGTCAACATGATCATCGCCCAGCGCGCCTATGAACTGAACTCACGCGCCATCACCACCTCCGACCAGATGTTGCAGCGGCTGACGCAGATTTGAGCGGGGTAATTGGAGACTGACATGACTCGATACACCACGAAACGCAGGTTGGGCAAAGCGCAGCGTGCCCAACAAACCGCCGCCATGTTGGGCACGCTGCGCTTTGCCCAACCTACGTTGATTTTGGCGGTCGTTTTGCTGGCCGGCTGCGCCACGCCGCCGCCGGCCACCGCGATCAAGCAGCCCCTGAGCGCCCGCCCCGAAGTGGTCGCGGTCGCGCCGGACAATAACGGCGCCATCTTCCAGGCGCCTCCCGGCCAGGCACGGCCGGGCGTGGCGCTGTTCGAGGATCGCCGCGCGCGTTATGTCGGCGACACACTGACCGTGAATCTGGTGGAGAAAACCGAGGCCAAACGCAGGTCGGAAACCACGGATGAACGCAAGGCATCGGCCAGCGTCGACATCCCCTCGCCCCGTCTGCTCGGGCAACAACGCGGCTTCGGCATTTCCGCGTGGGATGCCGCCAGCAGCAACAAACAGGAACTCAAGGACAACGAGACCAACAGCAACTCCATCACCGGCTCCATCACCGTCACGGTGGTGGAAGTGCTTGGCAACGGCCATCTGGTGGTGGCGGGCGAGAAGCAGGTGGCGATCAACAGCGACACCGAATACATCCGCCTGGCCGGCGTGGTAAACCCGGCCCAGATCAGCAAAAGCAACAACATCAACTCCACCCAGTTGGCCGATGTGCAGTTCGAATCGAAGAACACGCAAAGCCTCGACAAGGCGCAGGTCGGCAGCATGCTGGCGCGCTTTTTCCTGACCGTGTTGCCGTTCTGAATGACCATGCGCCCTCACGTTGACATTCCCTGTAGTGCCGTAGGTTGGGCAAAGCGAAGCGTGCCCAACATGCGGTGGTTGTTCGTTGGGCACGCTTCGCTTTGCCCAACCTACGCGGCCGCCGTTTTGAGGAGCGCATCATGAAACGCCTGATCCCTTATCTGATCGTCTTTGCCTTGGCGGCACCCGTCCAGGCCGAGCGGATCAAGGACATCACCACCATCGCCGGCATCCGCACCAACCAGTTGGTCGGCTACGGCGTGGTGGTCGGTCTCGACAACACCGGCGACACCTCCGCCATCACCGGCCAGGGACTGGCCAATCTGATGACCAACCTGGGCCTCGCGCCCGGCCAGAACTTCACCAGCAAGAACACCGCGTCGGTGATGGTGACGGCCACCCTGCCCGCCTTCACCCGTCCCGGCGAAGCCATCGATGTGACCGTCTCCGCGCTGGGCGGCTCCAAGAGTCTGCGTGGCGGCACCCTCTTGATGACGCCGCTGAAAGGCGCCGACGGCCAGATCTACGCGATGGCGCAGGGTTCGCTGCTGGTCGGCGGCGCCGGGGCTTCGGGCGGCGGTTCCTCCGCCGTGGTCAACCATCTCTCGGCCGGGCGTATTCCCGGTGGCGGCATGGTGGAGCGGGCGGTGCCCATGCGGGTGGGGCAGGGCGATTTCATCACGCTGGAGTTGAAGGAATCCGACTTCACCACCGCCAGCCGGGTCAGCGTTGCCATCGAGCGCAATTTCGGCAAGGGCGTGGCCATTCCGCTCGACGCGCGTGTGATCCAGGTGAAGGCACCCGCCGACCCCGGCCAGCGCGTGGCCTTCATATCGCAACTGGAAAACCTCAACCTCAACCCCGGCCTGTCCACCCCCAAGGTCATCATCAACGCGCGCACCGGCTCCATCGTCATGAACCAGTTGGTGAGTGTGGACAAATGCGCCATCGCGCACGGCAATCTGTCGGTCACCATCACATCCGAGACGCAGGTCTCGCAGCCCAATCCACTTTCCGGCGGCCAGACGGTCGTCACCGAGAAAGCGGATGTGCAGGTGAAGAGCGACAAGGGTGAACTGATGACGGTGCCGGCCACCGCCTCGCTCAATGATGTGGTCAAGGCGCTCAACGCCCTCGGCGCCACGCCCCAGGACTTGCTCGCCATCCTCCAGGCCATGAAGGCCGCGGGCGCGCTCAAAGCGGATCTGGAGATCATCTGATGCTGGCAGCCGACACCCTGGCCGTCGATCTGACCGGCGCCCAGGCGCTCAAGGCCAGGGTCGCCGCCGGCGACAAGGGCTCCTTGCGCGCGGTGGCGCAACAGTTCGAAGCGCTGATGATCGGCATGATGTTGAAGAGCATGCGCGAGACGAAGTTCTCGCAGGAAGACGACCCCATGAACAGCGGCGAGGGCGTCAAGCTGTACCGTGACCTGCTCGACCAGCAATGGGCCGAGAAGCTCTCCAAAGGCCGTGGACTGGGCTTCGCCGACATGATTGTGAAGAGTCTGGAGAAGAGCGGAACCGCGGTGATGGCAGAGGCTCCCGCCGTAGGAGCGGACCGTGTCCGCGATTGGCCGGCCCGGGATCGCGGACACGGTCCGCTCCTACAGGGAAGCGACTCTGCCAAGGCTACCTCCGCTCCTCCCGCCGAGCGCAAGCGCGACTTCCTGGAAACCCTGCGGCCGCACGCCGAAGCGGCCGCCTCCGCCACCGGCGTGCCGGCTGATTACATCCTCGCTCACGCGGCGCTGGAATCGGGTTGGGGCGCGCGCGAAATCAAGACGGCGGATGGCCTGCCATCGCACAACCTGTTCGGCATCAAGGCCGGCGGCGGTTGGCGTGGCGCCGCCGTGGAAACGCTGACCACCGAATACCGCCAGGGTGTGCCGATGAAACTGGAGCAGCATTTCCGCGCTTACGCCGACTACGGCTCCGCCTTCACCGACTATGCCGGTCTGCTCAAGGCCCGCTATGGCGCCGCGCTGGAAGGCAACGATGCCGGCAGCTTCGCCGAGGGCCTGGCGGCGGGCGGATATGCCACGGACCCGGCTTACGCCGGAAAACTGAAATCCGTCATCGCCAGTGTGGCGAGGGTCGGAATTTAACCCGGATATTGCATAAATTGACGCGCGCTCTCGCTTGCCCCTTGTCCGTACTGGAAAGTTTTGCTCAGTCGGGCGTATGAATCACTACGCCGCTCCTTCGCAAAATTCCCATTACAAACAATGGACAGCGCGATCATCACGCGAATTTATGCAATATCCGGGTTAAGAAATGTCGGCAGAAAGCCGTTATTGAAAGCAACAGGAGGTTGCCATGGCATCTGGACTCATCGGAATCGGTATCTCGGGCTTGTACGCCGCCCAGGCGGGCATCCGAACCACCGAACACAACATCAGCAACGTCAACACCACCGGCTATCGTCGCCAGGAAACGAACTTTTCCACGCAAACGCCCACGTTCACCGGTGCCGGCTGGTTCGGCAATGGCGTGGCCATCGAATCGGTGCGGCGCCTGTACAGCCAGTTCCTGGACAACGAGGTGCAACTCGATCAGGCCCAGCTCTCTCGCCATGAGACTTACGCCGCCCAGGCCGGCCAGGTCGACACGCGCTTGAGCGACAGCAACAGCAGCCTGTCCGGCCCGCTCAACAGTTTCTTCGACGCCGTCAACGAGGTGGCGAACGACCCCGCTTCGGCGGCTGCCCGTCAGACCCTGCTCGCTTCCGGCAGGAATCTGTCCGGGCGAGTCAACTCGCTCTACGACTCGCTGCAACAGAAGGTGGAAGACAGCAACAAGGCCATCGCCGGCCTGTCCACACAGATCAACAGCTACGCCAATCAGATTGCCACCCTGAACCAGAGCATTTCCCGCCAGGAGGCGCTCAACGGCCAGCCCGCCAACGATCTGCGCGATCAGCGTGACCAGACCATCGCCGACCTGAACAAGCTCGTGAACGTGACCACCGTGCAGCAAAGCGGTGGCGATCTCAATGTGTTCGTCGGCAATGGCCATGCCCTGGTATCGGGTACGCGGGCCAACCAATTCACGACCCCGCAGACCGATCCCAGCGACAGCTACAACACCAATCCGGCCGCCAAATTCCCCGTATTGAATGTTTCCGGCGGCAGCCTGATCCTCAACGGCGCCCAAATCACCGGCGGCGAACTGGGCGGCTGGCTGGCCGCGCGCGACGAGGTGGTCAAACCGGCGCTGGCCGATCTGAACCGCATCGCCGTCTCAATCGGCGCCGAGGTGAACCGGGTGCATAACGGTGGCGCCTACTACGACACGGCGACCAGCGCGATGACGGCGGGCGGCGATTTCTTCTCCAGCGTGGTGGCGCAAACCAGCGGCGCCAACTGGATCGGCCTCAATCTCACCGGCAATCGGCTGGCCAACGAGGACTACACAGTCAGCTACGACGGCGCTAATTACACGGTGACGCGCGTCTCGGACAGTGCCGCCGCAACCGTCGCAGCCGGGACCGAAATCACTCTGGGCGGGGTAGCACAGGGGTTCAGCATCGCCGCGGGCACGCCCGCACCGGCAAACGGCAATACCTGGACGCTCAACTTCCAGAACTACGCGCATGGCATGTCCGCGCAACTGAGCAATATCGAACAGATCGCCGCGGCAGGCTCCACGGCGAGCGGCCCGGGCGACAACAGCAACATGCTGGCGCTGGCGACACTGCAAACCACGGGCATTCTCGACAATGGCGGCACGACCTTTTCCGGCGCCTACAACCAATTGGTCAGCAACGGCGCCGCATTGGCCGCGGAAGCCGACCTGAACAGCAAGGCCTTCAACACGCTGACCGCCCAGGCCAGAGAAGCACAACAATCGGTATCCGGGGTCAATCTCGATGAAGAGGCGGTCAACCTGATTCGTTTCCAGCAGGCCTATCAGGCCGCGGCCAAGGCGATCAGCGTGGCCAATACCCTGTTCGACGAAATCCTCGCCATCGGGCGCTAGTGATGCGGAAAGCAAATACCACGACCCGTCATTCACGCGAAAGCGGGAATCCAGTACGTAGGTTGGGCAAAGCGCAGCGTGCCCAACATTGCGACGGTTTGTTGGGCACGCTGCGCTTTGCCCAACCTACGTTTCTTGTCTTTGCCATCGGGCGTTGGGGGCTGTCCGTGAATAACTTGGGCAATTATGGGTGTGCAGGCGGGATGTGCCGCAAGGCGTCGGGTGCGCCGCATGGCTATTCCCTGCAAGCGGCCGACAACGCGGCAGCACGCCCTCCAGTGCGGCCAGAATGTTCGAGTTATTCATGGACAGCCCCTTAGGAGATAAGCCATGCGCATCAGCTCCCTGACCTACTTCACCTCCAGCCTGTCCAGCATGCAGGACAACCAATCCAAGATCGCGCGCCTCAACGAGCAGATCAGCAGCGGACAACGCATGCTCGCGGCCAGGGACGACCCCCTATCCGCCGAAAAAGCGATGCGGTTGTCCAGCCGCGTCGCCGTGCGCGAGCAGTATCTGGCCAATCAGCAAAAAGCGGGGCTGGCGCTGGATTACGAGAACACCGTCCTGAAAGAAATGGAGAAAACCTTGACCGACGTTCGCGCGTTGGTGGTGCAGAGCAGTGGCAGCGACACCCAGGCCTTGCGCGACCAGCACGCGGCAATGCTGAAAAACATGTATCTGCATTTCAAGGATCTGGCCAACAACCGCGACACCGAAGGGCATTACATCTTCGCGGGGTTCAATACCAACCTCGACAGCGCGAACCCGCCGTTTCAGCACACCCAGGTATATCCCACCGGGCCATCGGCCAGCGGCACTTATAGCGGCACGCCCGATGGCGCCCTGCTCAGCTCGCAGGGAGTTCGATCCATCACTGTGGACGATGGACGCTCGGTTCAGGTGACCGACAACCTGGAAAACGTGATCAAGTTCTCCAGCCCGGTGGACATCAACGGCGTCAATACGACGGATGTATTGCAAGCACTCGACCAGATCGCCATCACCCTGAGTGACAGCAGTTTGACCACCGACCAGGTGAATACGGCGGTCAACAATGCCGTCAACGCCCTCACCGATACGCTTGGCCGTCTGGGCAATATTCAGCGGCGCGTCGCCGCGACGACCCTGGAAGTGAACGACATCACCAAGACCACGGAAAACCTGATCTTGCTCGAAAAGAACGCACTTTCCGACCTCACCTTGATCGACAAGGCCGCCGCCATCATCGAGATGCAGTCCCGCCAGACCAGCCTGCAAGCCGCGCAACAGGCTTACGCGCAAACCAGCAAGTTGTCGCTGTTCAGCTACCTGTAATGGTGGTCGATTCCGACGCGCTCCTGCGCGCCAAGCTCAACGCCGAGACCGGGCGCCTTGCCTGGAAGGAGTTGGAACGCCATTTCGCGCGCGGTTCGGTCATCAGCGTCGCGCCCGGCATGGATCTGGTGGAAGTCGCCCTGAGCATCGCCCGCGACGACAAGGCCGCCATCGCGGCCTGGCTCGCCGACCAGCGGGTCAAACGCGCCGACAGCGAAGACGCCCTAGCCTGGCACGAACGTGATGCCCAGTTCTGGGCCGTCGTCACCGCGCCCTGGGTGCTGGTGCAGGAAATCGCGGAGAGCGATTCCGCGACCTGACTCCCCCCTTTCCCAAAGACGCTTTTCGCGTTGGCGGGTGATGTGAGAGAAGGGGCCAGGGCGCGTGGCTTCCCCCTTTTTCAAAGGGGGATTTAGCGACGTTTGCCTGTGCGGCCGTCTCAGAAATCCCCCCCTAACCCCCCTTTGAAAAAGGGGGGAACCACCGCACCAACCGCATCACCAGTTAACGCGCAAAGCGCCTTTGGGAAAGGGGGGGCTGGCTTGATACATCCGTCTCTATCGCGGTGCCGGAGTCCGCGCGGCGCAAATTAACCCGCCCCGTAGCCCCGTAGCCCCGTAGGTTGGGCAAAGCGAAGCGTGCCCAACGACGCGACCTCCTACGCCGATTTCCTGCGCCGCGCTCAGGATGTAGGTTGGGCAAAGCGAAGCGTGCCCAACATCGCGACGGTTCGTTGGGCTTCGCTTTGCCCAACCTACTTGGTTGATGGGCGCCGAGATAAATAAAAACGGCTTATATCCGCCTCTAAAGACCGCCTTATCGCCTACTGGGACTATGGGCCACGGCCAGCAGGGGCGGCCCGAGCGGGGCATTTCCGATACCTTGATCCCAAAAAAATTTTATTTGCAAAGAAATAACACTGATTAGGGTGGCTCCGACCCCGGTGCTATCCTCGCCGCCCATTCGGTAGCCCAGCCTCCCCATCCTTACATCCATTTAGGAGCGTTCATGTCCCGTCTTGTCAAACCCCACGGTGGTGGTGAACTCAAGCCCTTGTTGCTCGAAGGCGCCGCCCGCGAAGCTGAATTGGCTCGTGCCCAGAGTCTGCCCAAGGTGAAGATGTCTTCACGCGAAACCGGCGACCTGATCATGATGGGCATCGGTGGCTTCACCCCGCTGGAAGGCTTCATGACCCACGCCGACTGGGCGGGCGTCTGTGACGGTTACAAGATGGCCAACGGCCTGTTCTGGCCCATTCCGGTGACCCTCTCCAGCGACACCGCGACCGCCGGCACGCTCGGCCTGGGCCAGGACATCGCCCTGGTGAGCTGCGACAGCGACGAGATCATGGGCACCATGAAGGTCACCGAGATCTACGGCATCGACAAGGGCCACGAGTGCATGATGGTCTACAAGACCACCGACCTCGCTCACCCCGGCGTCAAGATGGTGATGGATCAGGGCGCCGTGAACCTGGCCGGCCCGGTCAAGGTGCTGTCTACCGGCACCTTCAAGGAAGAGTACGGCGATCAGTTCATGACCCCCGCCGAGACCCGAGCCGCCTTCGAGAAGGCCGGCTGGGCCAAGATCGCCGCGTTCCAGACCCGCAACCCGATGCACCGCTCGCACGAGTACCTGGCCAAGATCGCCATCGAAACCATGGACGGCGTGTTGATCCACTCCCTGCTGGGTGCCCTGAAGCCGGGCGACATCCCCGCCGAAGTGCGCTCCGAGGCGATCAGCACCCTGGTCGACAACTACTTCGCCCCGAACACCGTGATCCAGGCCGGTTACCCCCTGGACATGCGTTATGCCGGCCCCCGCGAAGCCCTGTTGCACGCCCTGTTCCGCCAGAACTATGGCTGCTCGCACCTGATCGTCGGTCGTGACCACGCCGGTGTGGGTGATTACTACGGCCCCTTCGACGCCCAGAAGATCTTCGACGAGATCCCCGCCGGCTCGCTCGAAACCACCAACATGAACATCGACTGGACCTTCTGGTGCAACAAGTGCGGCGGCATGGCTTCGCAGCGCACCTGCCCGCACGGCAAGGATGACCGCATTCTGCTGTCCGGCACCAAGGTGCGTTCCATGCTCTCCGAGGGCAAGGATCTGCCGGTCGAGTTCAGCCGCCCCGAAGTCGCCAAGGTCTTGCAGAAGTACTACGCCAGCCTGAGCGACGAGCAGAACGTCAAGATCGAACTCAAGGGCCATTCGGCCGCTTGATGCGTGTAGCGCCGGCGCCCTCGCCGGCGGGGTTGAAAGACGCCGGCGAGGGCGCCGGCGCTACACCGCTCACCCGTTCCGCTTGTGCTCCACGACCTTTTCGATCACCCGGCTGGCCCAGTCCTTGGCACCCAGGCCGAAGGCGATGGCGAAGGCCAGGCCGATTGCGCCGAAGCTGATGATGAAAGCGGCCGTGAGTAGTTCGTTGGCGATCTGCAATTGCTCCATGGCCATGAAGAACACGAACACCAGCATGGCGTATTCGGAGAAGGTGGATATGGTGAGCGCGCCCTGGAACTCCATATTGCTCAACCAGGCGAACACCAGGCGGTTGATGAAGCGCGCCAGGATGGTGCCGAATACCAGCACCAGAATGGCGACGATCACATTGGGGATGTACAGCACCACCTTGTTGAACAGGTCAGCCACCATCGACAGACCGAGCGAGTTGGCGACGGTGACGATCATCACCAGGATGATCAGCCAGTAGACCAGGTTGCCGATCACGGAACCGACCGAAAGCTCCAGTTCTGCGTGCTTCATGAAAGCTTCCAGGCCGGACTTCTCCGTGGCCTTGTCGAACTTGAGCAGGACGAGCAGGCGCATCACGCCGCTACGCGCCAGCTTGGCCAGCATCCAGCCGAGGAACAAGAGCAACAGCGCCGCGAACAGTTGCGGAATGAAACTCGCCAGTTCCGTCCAGAATGAGGTGAGTGAGGCGACGAAAATGTCGAGTTCTTGCATGGCGTGCTCCATGTTGTTGAATCCTGGAAAAATATAGGTGTTGGTTATTGAACCTAGAAACCTCAGTTGAACGCACCCGATTGGTGAGCGTCATCGAAGGCACTAACGTCAGCATTCATGCGGCCTCACGAGGGCTAAGGAGCGGTCAACTGAGGTTTCTAGGTTGAATTAATTGTTCACGGCTGAGAATGAATACCGTGTCTTCGCCGCCTTCGATTTGTGGCCAGGCGAAATCCAGGTGTGGGAAGGCGATTTCCAGTGCTTCGCGGTTGTGGCCGATTTCGACCACCAGCAGGCCGCCGGGATTCAGATGCCGGGCGGCATCGCGCAGGATGATGCGGGTGGCATCCAGGCCATCCTCGCCGGAGCCGAGTGCCAGTGTCGGCTCGTGCCGGTATTCCGGGGGCAGGGCGGCGACCGATTCGGCATTCACATAGGGCGGGTTGGAGACGATCAGGTCATAGGTGGCATCACCCAATGGCGCGAACAGATCACCTTCGTGCAGGTGCAGACGGTCGTTGTGGTGGTATTCCGTGACGTTGCGCAGCGCGACATCCAGCGCGTCGGGCGACAGATCCACGGCATCCACCTCGGCATCCGGGAAGGCCTCGGCCAGGAGTATGGCCAGACAGCCGGAGCCGGTGCA
Organism: Pseudomonadota bacterium; assembly: GCA_030684775.1. Lineage (GTDB taxonomy): Bacteria > Pseudomonadota > Gammaproteobacteria > Burkholderiales > Thiobacillaceae > PFJX01. The sequence goes on along the minus strand of JAUXXW010000122.1, from coordinate 3,757 downwards.
CAGGTCCAGCGCGCGCAGCACGCCTTCCGGTTCGGCCAGCCAGGGTTGCAGGTGTTCCAGAATCAACGGCGCCAGGAAGGAGCGCGGCACGATGACGCGCTGATCGACGTAGAAACGGTAGCCCTGCAACCAGGCTTCATGGGTCAGATAGGGCGCGGGAATGCGCTCGTTGATGCGCCGCGAGAGGATGTGGGCCAGCTTTTCCCGTTCCGGCGGCAGCAGGCGAGCGTCCAGAAACGGGTCGAGGCGGTCGGGCGGCAGGTGCAGGCTGTGCAGGCAGAGATAGGCGGCTTCGTCATACGCTTCCGCGCTGCCGTGGCCGAAGAACAGGCCTGCTTCCTGAAAGCGGGAGACGGCGAAACGCAGCCAGTCGCGCAGGGTCACCAATTCTGATGTGGCGTGCTCAAACATGCAGCAGTTTCTCCAGTGTGCGGCGGTAGATGCGCGCGAGTTGCGCCAGTTCGTCCACACCTACGTTTTCGTCGATCTTGTGGATGCTGGCGTTGATCGGGCCGAATTCCACGACCTGATCGGCGATGTCGGCGATGAAGCGGCCATCCGAAGTGCCCCCGGTGGTGGAAAGCTCGGGCACGATGCCGGCGATTTCCCGTGTGGCCGCGGAGAGTGCCTCTACCAGTGAGCCGCGCGGGGTGAGGAAGGGGCGAGCGCCGATTTCCCATTCCAGGTCGTATTCAAGCGCGTGCCGGTCGAGCAGGGCGGTGACGCGCGCTTGCAGGCTGTCGATGGAACTGGCGGTGCCGAAGCGAAAGTTGAAGGCGATGTCGGCGTGGCCGGGAATGACGTTGGCCGCGCCGGTGCCGCTGTGCATGTTGGAAATCTGCCAGGTGGTGGGTGGGAAATACTCGTTGCCCTCGTCCCACGTCGTGGCTGCGAGTTCGGTGATGGCGGGGGTGGCCAGATGCACCGGGTTCTTGCCCAGGTGCGGGTAGGCGATGTGCGCCTGGATGCCCTTCACCCGCAGTCGACCATGCAGGGAGCCACGGCGGCCGTTCTTCATCATGTCGCCGAAGTGAGACACACAAGTAGGCTCACCGACGATACAGGCGTCGATGCGCTCATTGCGCGCGGCGAGCATTTCCACCACGCGCACCGTGCCGTCGATGGCCGGGCCTTCCTCGTCCGAGGTGATCAGCCAGGCGATGGAGCCGGGGTGCTCGGGGTGTTCCGCGAGAAACTCCTCGACGGCGGCCAGCCAGGCGGCGATGGAGCCTTTCATGTCGGCGGCGCCCCGGCCATAGAGTTGGCCGTCGCGCTCCACCGGCACGAAGGGGTCGCTGCTCCATTGCTCCAGCGGCCCGGTGGGGACCACATCGGTGTGGCCGGCGAAGCAGACCAGCGGCGCGCTAGTGCCACGGCGTGCCCAGAAATTGCTGACGCCGCCCTGGTTCACGATTTCCACCGAGAACCCTTGGGTTTTCAGCCTGGCGATCAGCCAGTCCTGGCAACCGGCGTCGTCCGGTGTGATGGAGCGGCGCGCAATGAGATCGCGCGCGTATTCGATGACCCTGTCTGTCATTTCTTGTCGTCCAGCGTCACTCACCGAAGAAGGCGCCGTAGTTCTCTTCGCTGAAGCCGACTTGATACTGGCTGTCGCGATCCAGAATCGGCCGCTTGATGACGCTGGCGTTTTCCAGCATTAGCGCCACGGCGGAAGCCGCATCCTTGACCTGCGCACGGCGTTCTTCCGGGAACTTGCGCCAGGTCGGGCCGCTGCGATTGACCAGGGATTCCCAGTCCAGCAACTCGCATAACTCGTGCATCAGTGCTTCGGGCACGCCCTGTTTCTTGAAATCGTGGAATTCATAGGGAATGTCGCGTGCTTCCATCCAGGCGCGGGCGCGTCTGACGGTGCTGCAATTGGGGATGCCGTAAAGTTTCATGGCAAACTCACTGAAAAAAAGACGCGCCATTCTACCCGCCTCCGCCGATGCCCGAGACTCCTCACACCATGGTTCGCCCCGCCCACTGGCATACAGATGAAGCGGCCATTGCCCGCGTGCGCCGGCGGGTATTCATCGAAGAACAAGCCGTGCCGGAAAGGTTGGAGTGGGAGGCGTTGGACCCGGAATGCGCCTGGTTCGTCGCTGCCACCTCGGATGGGGAAATTGTCGGCATCGTTCGCCTGACGCCGGATGCGCGTATCAGCCGCATGGCGGTGTTGGCATCCTGGCGCCGCCAGGGAGTGGGCGCGGCACTGCTCACTTCAGCCCTGGATGCAGCGCGCCGGCAAGGATTCAGCGGTGTGCGGTTGTCCGCGCAAACCCATGCCGTGCCGTTCTATGCGCGCTACGGCTTCCAGCCCGAGGGCGAGATATATCAGGACGCGGGCATTCCGCACCTCGCCATGACATTCACTTTCAAGGACAACTGATGAATATTCGTATCGGCCACGGTTTCGACGTACACGCATTCGCCACCGGGCGTCGCCTGATCCTCGGCGGCGTCGATATTCCCCATGAACGCGGCCTGCTCGGTCATTCGGACGCCGACGTGCTGCTGCATGCCATCTGCGACGCCCTGCTGGGTGCCGCCGGCCTGGGCGACATCGGCAAACACTTCCCCGACAGCGACCCGCAATACAAGGGCATAGATAGCCGCAAGCTGTTGCGCCATGTAGGCGAGTTGTTGAAGCGGCATGGCTGGCATGCCGGCAACATCGACGCCACCCTTATTGCCCAGGCACCGCGAATGGCACCGCATATTCTGGCCATGCGCGAGCACATCGCCGAGGATCTGAACGTCAACCTGGATCAGGTAAACGTGAAGGCGACGACCACCGAGATGTTGGGCTTTACCGGTCGCGGCGAAGGGATTGCCGCAGAGGCGGTTTGCCTGATCGCTCGCGGATGAATGCGGAGCGTATGCGGGTGTTTTTCGCGCTCTGGCCGGAGGCGCCCGTCAACGCTGCCCTCGATGCTGCGGCCGGGAAATTGCATGAACTACGCTGCGGCCGCCGCACGCGCCCGGATACCCTGCATCTCACTCTGGTTTTCATAGGTGACATTGACGCGAATTGGTTGCCGGAACTGATCGCCGCCGCCGAGGACATTGCGGTGCCACGATTTGAAGTGCTGTTCGACCGCACTGATTGCTGGAGGCATAACCAGATTGCCCATCTGGGCGTAAGCCGGATGCCGCCGGCCTTGCTGGAACTGGTGAAACAGCTCGAATCTCGACTGACCGCCAGCGCCATTCCATTCGACCGGCGACCCTACGTCCCACACATCACCCTGCTGCGTAAGGCCGATTGCAACCCAAAAATGGCAAATCCCGCGCTGGAGCCGATACGCTGGCCTGCGCGGGATTTCGTGCTGGTTAGTTCCAGCTTGCGCTCCGGGGGAGCGCTTTATGAGCAGCTGGGCCGATGGCCCCTGCTATAGGTACACATAACTTTCGAGGTGACCCGCCAGATCCTTGACCGGAAGACGGGTGTAATCCTTGTCGATGATCTCCGATAGCTTGCTCCTTACCAGTTCGGGCAACCGGCTGTTAACCAGGCCCACAAACGGGGCCGAGGCCACGAGGATGAGGCGGTCGTATGCTTTGTTGATACGACCATCGTCCAGTTCCCGAGTGATTTCCTGGGCGAAACGCTCCGCTTCGTGGTGCTTTGGATCAGTAGCCTGCACAAACGAGCCATGCCCGGTCCCGGTGTGGGAGCCAGAGCGATCACTGACCAGATTGGACGTTTTCTCGCGGCTTTCCGGGTGCGCCAGTTCCTTGATGAACTGGAGTC
>JAUXXW010000119.1 GCA_030684775.1 Pseudomonadota bacterium | reverse complement strand
ACTTCGCGCATCAGGTTCCGATCCCCACCAGCCTACATTCGCCAACGTGTTCCCTCGTCAGTCACATGACCACAGCACGCATTCCGCCAGATATAGGCGGATCTCGATAGCCGTTCACACCCGCCAAAGGTGGATGCGCTTCGCTTATCCACCCTACCGGCTCTACCACTGCCGGATTCCGGGTTGATTAACAGCCACTCAGTAATTGAGCGTGTCGTAGCCCGCCGCCGCGTTTTCCACGCTGACCCGATTGGGTAGGCAGACGGCGGCCCCGCCGGGGGGAATCCAGCCTTGACGGACACAGAGTTGACGCGGGCTGGGGTCGCTGGCGACGCGCACGCGGCCGTCGTGGATTTCGATGCGGCTGATGCCTAACGGACCTTTTATTTCTATCTGGCGATTCAGTCGCAGGCTGGTGTCGCTTGCCACCTTGCCATCCAGACGCACAATGACGCGTCCTTCGAGGCTATCCGCCTGACGCATCCACAACCCGCTTACCAGGGCGAGTCCGGCCAGCAGAATCAACCAGTCACCAGGGCGCGGGTGGATCACCACAACCCGATTCAGGAAAGCTCCCGATGCCGGATCAGCACCTGCTGGGCATCGCGGAAGTAGTCGGCCAGCGCTTCCGCAAAGTACACGGAACGATGTTGGCCACCGGTACAACCCAGGCCCACGGTGAAGTAGCTGCGGTTGTCCTTGATGTAAGAGGGCAGCCACTTGGCGACGAAGGCGCGGATGTCTTCCAACATGGCCGCCACCTGTTCCTGAGCCTGCAGGAAGGCGATGACCGGCGCGTCGCGACCGGTGAGGGGTTTGAGATAGGGGTCGTAATGTGGGTTGGGCAGGCAGCGCACGTCGAACACCAGATCGGCGTCCATCGGGATGCCGTGCTTGAAACCGAACGATTCGAATACCAGGGTGAAGCCGGCGCTGTGCAAGTCGAGGAAATCCTTGATCCAGTTGCGCAGGTTGTTGGCGGAAAGATCGCTGGTGTCCATCAGGTGGGCGTTGCCGGAAATTTTCGACAACATCTCGCGCTCTTCGCGGATGCATTCTTCCAGTGAGCGTTCGCCGGAATTCAGGGGGTGCCGCCGCCGCGTTTCCGAATATCGCTTGACCAGGGCTCCGTCCTTGGCGGTGAGGAAAATGACCCGCAGATCGACCTTGACGCGCATGCGCTCCAGTTCGTCCGGCAACCCGACCAGGCTGCCGCCGCTGCGTGAGTCGATGCTCAGCGCGGCGTCTTGAATGCCCAGCAGGCGCAGGTACTCCACCGCTTCCGGCAACAAGGCGGCGGGCAGGTTGTCGACGCAATAGAAGTTGGCGTCTTCCATCGCCTTGAGGGCGACACTTTTTCCGGACCCCGATAGCCCGCTGACGACGACGACTCGCATAGTTCCAAAGCCATGGTGTTGAGAGATGCGGGATTATCCGGCTATTGCCTGTTGCATGGGGCAATACGGTTTTTCCGCCCGAGCGTTTACAACTCCGGGTCGCGCGAATGCACCCGTTTGGCGGCTGCTTTCCGATACAGCGTGAGGGTTGCCGCCGCTTGCTCGCGTACCCGTTGCCTCAGTTCCTCCGGCCCCAGCACTTCGCAATCCGGGCCGTATTTGAGGATATCCATTATCAATTCCCGGTCATCGGCATAAGGAATCTCCAGCAGGTAGGCGCCATCCTGTTCCAAATGTCCTTTCTGCTTCGGATGCCACCGTTCGGACACCACCCAGCGCGCCCGCTCCGGGCTGAAGCGTAGCCTGGCCCATTGCACCCGGCTGCCGGAAAAGATGCCGTAGCCGGTGCCGAGAACCTTGTCCAAGGTTTTTTCGACCAGGCTACGCGCGGGTTTTTCCAGAATTTCCGCGCGTTCGATGGCGTCCACGGAAAAGTTGCGCAGGCCTTTGCGTAAATGGCACCAGGCATCCAGGTACCAATTCCCGCGGTAGTGCACCAGGCGTTGCGGCGAGACTTCGCGCTCGCTGACTGCGTTGCTGCCGCGCGCGTGATAGGTGATCAACAGCCGCTTGCGCCGTAGCAGGGCGGCGCCGACCCGCTCGAACTGCGCGAGATCCATTGTTCGCGCGGCCACACCGATGATGCGTACCCGTTTGCGAACCTCCTCGGCGCTATCGTCGGCCGTGCCCATGAGGCCATTGAGCCGGGCCATCAGGGGCTGCACATGTGGGCCAAGCAGACCGCCCTGGTCGAGGCTGGCGAGCATGTGCTGCATAGTCAGCAGGGCATGGATTTCCTGATCGTTAAACCACAGGCCGGGCAGATCGAATTGCCCGCCGGCACGCGCGTGGCCCGATTCGGTTTGTCCGGTGTAGCGGTAACCGCCCGCCTTGCGGTCCCAGACGATGGGGGCATTGAGACGGTCGCGCAGATAGAGCAGGTCGCGCTTGAGCGTGGCGCGCGAGATTTCCAGTTCGGACTGCAAGGTTTCGAACGGCACCACGCGGTGTTCGGCGAGCAGTTGGTCGATTTTGTAGAAGCGTTCCGTGCGATCCATCCGGAAATCCCCGCTGAGGTAATGCGATACGGCAGGGTATCACTCATTTTCGTGGAAAACCGCCTCAGGCCGCTATGCCAGCGGCTTTAAGGCTGGCTCACCTGGTGAGCCAGTAGGTCGTGCATCATGTCGCCACACTAAATTGCTGGAGACCGACATGTTTGCGACCGACCTGACCGCCCGCCTTTCCCGCGTGATTTATCCCGTGATGATCGTGGCCGGCGCTACCTGGGGCGCGACCGGGGAGGCGGGCATGGGATTGGCGGCGCTGGTTGGGGCGGTGCTGGTTCTGGGTGGGCGGATCGGAAGAGGGTAGGTTGGGCAAAGCGAAGCGTGCCCA
>JAUXXW010000117.1 GCA_030684775.1 Pseudomonadota bacterium | reverse complement strand
CCTCATTCCCCCTTTGAAAAAGGGGGAGGCCACTCCCTCTGGCGCTTTCCGTCACATCACCAGTTAACGCGAAAAGTGCCTTTGAAAAGGGGGAAGAAAACTCTCAAACCTCCGCCGCCTGCTGGTCCGCGTGGTAACTGGAACGCACCATCGGGCCGCTGGCGACATTCCTGAAGCCCATTTCCAGGGCGATCCGCTCTAATTCCGCGAACTGCTCCGGCGGCACGAAACGCTCCACCGGCAGGTGATGGCCGGAGGGCTGCAAATACTGGCCGATGGTGAGCATGTCCACGTCATGCGCGCGCAGATCGCGCAGCACTTGCAGCACTTCCGCGTCAGTCTCGCCCAGGCCCAGCATGATGCCGGACTTGGTCGGCGCGGCCGGGCAGCGTTCCTTGAAACGTTGCAACAACAGCAGCGAATGCGCGTAATCGGCGCCGGGACGACAAGCCTTGTACAGGCGCGGCACGGTTTCCAGGTTGTGGTTCATCACGTCGGGCGGGTCGGCGGCGAGGAGGTCGAGGGCGACATCGAGGCGACCACGAAAATCGGGAGTGAGAATTTCGATACGGGTGCCGGGCGACGCCGCGCGGGCGGCGCGTATGCACTCAACAAAATGCCCCGCCCCGCCATCCTTCAGATCATCGCGATCGACGCTGGTGATGACCACGTATTTCAACCGCATCGCCGCCAGGGTTTCCGCCAGATGGCGCGGCTCCTCCGGGTCAGGCGGCAGCGGCTTGCCGTGGCCGACGTCGCAGAACGGGCAGCGCCGTGTGCACAGGTCGCCCAGGATCATGAAAGTGGCGGTGCCGTGGCGGAAACACTCGCCCAGATTGGGACAGGAAGCCTCCTCGCACACGGTATGCAGCTTCGCCTGGCGGAGAATCGCTTTCAGCTCCTGTACTTCCGGCGCGGTCGGCGCCTGTGCCTTGATCCACGCCGGCAGCTTCATACGCGGCTTGGGCACGATCTTGATCGGAATGCGCGCGGTCTTGGCGGCGCCCTTGTGGAGTTCGGAATCGGCCATGTTGATCACCCCGCCGGGGCGGGGATGGGGGAAAGGGGCGCAAGGATAACGGTTGCGACCACGCGAAAGCGATGAAACCGGCTCGATCCAGCAACGGCTGGCAAACCCTGCTACGGTGACGGCGTATGGCGAAACAAAAATTTCCGTTGAACCCCAAACACCCCGAGCGCATCTGCTGGGGCTGCGACAAGTATTGTCCGGCGAATTCACTCATCTGCGGCAACGGCTCCGGCCGTACCGAGCACCCGGTCGAGATACTTGGCGCGGACTGGCATATCTGGGAGGACTGGGGACAGGAATCCGAGTCGGAACCAGAGCGGCCGGCACCGGCATCCGATGCGTGACTGCCCACCCGTCGTTGCCGGGAACGCAATGCGCGTCCTGTGATATAAATCGCGCGTTTTTTCCGGTTATCTGGGGTGTTCAAGTGAATTTCGGCAAGTTTGCGGTTTCCGCGCTCTCTCTCGCGCTGGCGTTTTCTCTTTCCGGTTGCGGCAAGTCCGAGGACGCCGGCAATGTCATCAAGATCGGCTCTGTCGCTCCCCTGACCGGCCCGCAAACCCATATCGGCAAGGACAACGAAAACGGCGCCCGCCTGGCGGTGGATGAAATCAATGCCAAGGGCCTGGAACTGGGCGGCAAGAAGGTGAAGCTGGAACTGTACGGCGAGGACGACCAGGCGGAGCCGAAAACCGCCACCATCGTCGCCCAGAAGCTGGTGGATGCCGGCGTGGTGGCGGTGATCGGCCACCTCAATTCGGGCACCACCATCCCGGCCTCCAAGATTTACCACGACGCCGGCATTCCCCAGATTTCCCCTTCCGCCACCGCCGTGGCCTATACCGCGCAGGGTTACAACACCGCCTATCGGGTGATGGCCAACGACGCGCAGCAGGGCCGCGCGCTGGGCCAGTTCGCGGTAAACAAGATGGGCGCGAAAAGAATCGCGATCATCGACGACCGCACCGCCTACGGCCAGGGTCTGGCCGGCGAGTTCGAGAAGGCCGCCACGGCGGCCGGCGGTGAAATCGTCGCGCACGAGTTCACCAACGACCGCGCCACCGACTTCAACGCCATTCTCACCAGCATCAAGGGCAAGACACCGGACCTGGTGTTCTTCGGCGGCATGGACCCGCAAGGCGGGCCGATGGCGCGGCAACTGAAGCGCCTGGGCCTGAACGCCAAACTGCTCGGCGGCGACGGCCTGCAGAACGCCAACTTCATGAAGCTGGCGGGCGCCGACGCCGAAGGCGTGGTGGCTTCCTCGCCCGGCCTACCCATCGATTCCATGCCCGGCGGCCCGGAATTCCGCAAGAAGTTCGAGGCCAAGTACGGCGTGATCCAGGTCTACGCGCCCTATGCCTACGATGCCGTCTACGCGCTGGTGGAAGCCATGAAGCGCGCCAATTCCGCCGAACCGGCCAAGGTGCTGGCGGAACTGCCGAAAACCGACCTGCAAGGTGTGAGCGGCCCGATCAAGTTCGACGCCAAGGGCGACACCGAAGGCGGCGCCGTGACCCTCTATGAAGTGAAAGACGGCGCCTGGCGGGTGCTGGAAACGGTTAAATGATCCAGTCGTAGGAGCGGACCGCGTCCGCGATACGCCCACCGGTGATCGCGGACGCGGTCCGCTCCTACCTCCCCACGCATGGACATCTTCCTCCAACAACTCGTAAACGGCCTGGTGCTGGGCAGCATCTATGCCCTGGTGGCGCTCGGCTACACCATGGTTTACGGCATCCTGGAGCTGATCAACTTCGCCCATGGCGAGGTGACCATGATCGGCGCGATGGTGGCGCTCTCCGTCATCGGCGTGCTGATGGGCGCGGCCCCCGACCTGCCGGGGGTGATGGTGGTGCTGGCCGGCATCCTGGTGGCGATTCCCGCCTGCATGGCGCTGGCCTTCGGCATCGAGAAGGTCGCGTATCGGCCGTTGCGAAAGGCCCCCCGGCTGGCGCCGCTGATCACCGCCATCGGCGTCTCCATCATCCTGCAGAATCTGGCGATGCTGATCTGGGGACGCCAGTACGTGTCTTTCCCGCCGCTGCTGCCGGTCGCCCGCTTTGAATTTCTCGGTGCCCATATCAGCCTGTTGCAGATCGTCATCGTCGTCCTCGCCGTGACGATCATGGCCGGCCTCTGGTTGCTGGTGGAAAAGTCCCGTCTTGGCCGCGCCATGCGCGCCACCGCGCAATCGAAGGAAGTCGCGGAACTGATGGGGGTGAACGTGGATCGGGTGATTTCCGCGACCTTCATCATCGGCGCGGCGATTGCCGCCATCGCCGGTGTCATGGTCAGCGCCTACTACGGCCTGGCGCATTACTACATGGGCTTCATGCTTGGCCTGAAAGCCTTTTCGGCGGCGGTGCTGGGCGGCATCGGCAACATCGCCGGGGCGATGCTCGGCGGCCTCCTGCTCGGGGTGATCGAGGCACTCGGCGCCGGTTACATCGGCGACATCACCGGCGGCTTCCTCGGCAGCCACTATCAGGATGTGTTCGCCTTCTTCGTGCTCATCCTGGTGCTGGTGTTCCGGCCCTCCGGCCTGTTGGGCGAGCGGGTCGCCAACCGTGCTTGATTCGCTGCGCCGCCGGCCACGCCTGGCTTTCGCCCTGCTCGCGGTGCTGCTCGCCGCCCTGCCCTTCATCATGGGTTTCGGCCTCGGCAACTCCTGGGTGCGGGTGCTGGATTTCGTCCTGCTCTACGTGCTGCTGGCCATCGGTCTGAACATCGTGGTCGGCTATGCCGGCCTGCTCGACCTCGGCTATATCGCCTTCTACGCGCTCGGCGCCTATCTCTACGCCTGGCTGGCCAGCCCGCACTTCGGCCTGCATCTGCCGTTCTGGGTGGTGCTGCCGATCGGCGCCGCCTTCGCCGGGCTGTTCGGCGTGCTGCTGGGGGCACCCACCTTGCGCCTGCGCGGCGATTACCTGGCCATCGTCACCCTCGGCTTCGGCGAAATCATCCGCATTTTCATGAACAACCTGAATGCGCCGTTCAACCTGACCAACGGCCCGCAGGGCATGAACCTGATCGACCCGGTGAGCGTGGCCGGTTTCTCCTTCGGCAAGACGCTGCATATTTTCGGCCTGTCCCTGCCGCCCACCTATTTCTATTACTACCTGTTCCTCGCCTTCACCCTGCTCGCCATCTTCATCGCCCTGCGCCTGCAGGACTCGCGCATCGGCCGCGCCTGGGCGGCGATCCGCGAGGACGAGGTGGCGGCGGCGGCGATGGGCATCAACACCCGCAACCTGAAGCTGCTGGCGTTCGCCATGGGCGCCAGCTTCGGTGGCCTCGCCGGCGGCCTGTTCGCGGCGTTTCAGGGCTTCATCAGCCCGGAAAGTTTCACCCTGTGGGAATCGATCCTGGTGCTGTGCATGATCGTGCTGGGCGGCATGGGCAACATCCCCGGCGTCATCCTCGGCGCCGTCCTGCTCACCATGATTCCCGAGGCGCTGCGCTACATCGGCGACCTGCAACGCGCCACCTTGGGCCATGTCGTGGTGGACCCGTCCGACCTGCGCATGCTGCTGTTCGGCGTCGCCCTGGTGGGAATGATGCTGTTCCGCCCCGCCGGCCTGCTGCCTTCTCGCCAACGCAAACGCGAGTTCGCCGCCGAGGATGGCGTGGCCGAGCAGGAGCAGGCCAGCCTTTACGACGCGAAGGCATAGATGTCCGTTTTATTGAGCGTGGATCAAGTCACCAAGCGCTTCGGCGGCCTCGCCGCGCTGGAAGAGGTTTCACTATCGGTCGAGTCGGGCGAGATCTATGGTCTGATCGGCCCCAATGGCGCCGGCAAGACCACCCTGTTCAACTGCATGACCGGCCTCTACACGGTGACGTCCGGCGCTGTGCGCCTGGACGGCGCCGAGGTGCAGGCGCTGAAACCACACCAGATCGTGAAACGCGGCTTCGCCCGCACCTTCCAGAACATCCGCCTGTTCGCCAACATGAGCGCGCTGGAAAACGTCATGGTCGGCCGCCATGCCCGCACCCGCGCCAACGTGCTGGGCGCGGTGCTGCGTTGCCGCAAGACCCGCGCCGAGGAAGCCGGCATCCGCGAGCGCGCGCTCGAATTGCTGAATTATGTCGGCCTCGGCGGCAAGAGCCGGGGCCTCGCCAGCCACCTGTCCTACGGCGACCAACGCCGCCTGGAAATCGCCCGCGCGCTGGCCACCGAACCGAAACTGCTCGCCCTCGACGAACCGGTCGCCGGCATGAATCCGAACGAACGCCAGCAGATGGGCGAATTGTTCCGCAAGCTGCGTGAAGGCGGCGTCACCCTGCTGCTGATCGAACACGACGTGAAACTGGTCATGGGCCTGTGCGACCGCGTCGCCGTGCTCGACTATGGCCGCAAGATTGCGGAAGGCCCGGCCGAGGAAGTACGCCGCGACCCGGCCGTGATCGCCGCTTATCTGGGAGGCGAGGCATGAATGTAGCGCCGGCGTCTCGCCGGCTCGTGCCCCTCAACAGTAGAAAAAAGCCGGCGAGACGCCGGCGCTACGAAGGCGCGCGATGACCACCCTGCTTTCCGTCCACGGCCTCAAAGTCGCCTACGGCGGCATCCACGCGGTGCGCGGCATCGACTTCGAAGTCGCCAGCGGTGAACTGGTCTGCCTGATCGGCGCCAACGGCGCGGGCAAAAGCAGCACGCTCAAGGGATTGATGGGCCTGGTGCCGCACGGCGGCAGCATCCATTTCGACGGCGAGCGCGTACAGCATGCGGCCACCCATACCATCGTCGCCCGCGGCCTCGCCCTGGTGCCGGAAGGGCGCGGTGTCTTCGGCCGCCTGACCGTGGCCGAGAACCTCGACATGGGCGCCTATATCCGCCGCGACAAGCCCGGCATCAAGGCCGACCTGGCGCGCGCCTACGAACACTTCCCGCGCCTGGCCGAGCGCCGCGCGCAACTGGCCGGCACGCTTTCCGGCGGCGAACAACAAATGCTCGCCATCGCCCGCGCCATGATGGGGCGCCCGCGCCTGTTGCTGCTGGATGAACCGAGCATGGGCCTGGCGCCGCTGATGGTTCAGAAAATCTACGAAACCATCGCCACCATCGCCGGCGAGGGCGTGACCATTCTCCTGGTCGAGCAGAACGCCAACCTCGCGCTCAAGGTCAGCCACCGCGCCTATGTCATGGAAAGCGGCGCCATCACCCTCTCCGGCCCTTCCGCCGAACTGGCGAACGACCCGCAGGTGCGCGCCGCTTATCTGGGCGAGTAGCGCCGGCTGAGCGTGGCTGTTGCCGCTTCAGCGGCTTTACAGTCACGGCCTACTCCTTGCGGGTGTCCAGCCGGCTTTTTTTCACTTCAGAAGGCCGGCGCTACAGTGCCGTAGGTTGGGCAAAGCGCAGCGTGCCCAACGTCGCGCCGGTTCGTTGGGCACGCTGCGCTTTGCCCAACCTACGGAGTCGCCTCAGAAAGTCGGCGACACGGCTTGTTTATCCACCTCCCGACACCAGTTAGAATGAGTCTTATCCGGCGCCTCGGATGGCGGCTTGGTTATAAACCGCGCAGCCGGGGAATCAGGCCGGCCGGAAAACTCCCGTCAATTCAATCTCAAGAGGTAAGCAACATGGCAGTTCTAGTTGGCAAGCAAGCCCCCGATTTCACCGCCGTCGCCGTCATGGGCGATAACAGCTTCGACGAAAGCTTCAACCTGTCCGCCACGATCAAGGACAAGTACGCGGTCGTGTTTTTCTACCCGCTCGACTTCACTTTCGTCTGCCCGTCCGAGTTGATCGCCTTCGATCACCGCCTGAACGAGTTCAAAGCGCGCGGCGTGGAAGTGATCGGCGTCTCCATCGACTCCCATTTCACCCACCTGGCCTGGAAGAACACCGCCATCAACAACGGCGGTATCGGCCAGGTGCAGTACCCCCTGGTCGCCGACATCAAGCATGAAATCTGCCAGGCTTACGACGTCGAGCACGACGCCGGTGTCGCCTTTCGCGGCTCCTTCCTGATCGACAAGGCCGGCGTGGTGCGCCACCAGGTCGTCAACGATCTGCCCCTGGGCCGCAACATCGACGAAATGCTGCGCGTCATCGACGCCCTGCAATTCACCGAAGAGCATGGCGAAGTCTGCCCGGCCGGCTGGAAGAAAGGTGACGCGGGCATGAAAGCCAGCACCGCCGGCGTGGCCGAGTACCTGGCTCAGCACGCCAACGAGCTGTAATACCCGGTTCACAGCCAGGTATGAAAATGGGGGCCAAGGCCCCCGTTTTCTTTGACACCGATGTGCCATCAAAGCCGCATCCCGCCGAGGAGATTCCACATGCCCTTCAGTTGCATCAGATCGAACTGGATAACCCGGACTGCGCGCTGCGCGAGATGCGGATAGAACAGCGGAAGGATGGTCTCGACCTGTTTGACTTGGCGCAGGTGGGCTATTTCAGCCTTGATGAAGCGGGCTTGATCCTGCAATCCAATCTCACCGCGGCCACCCTGCTGGGCATCGAGCGTGGCGCGCTGATAAATCAGCCGATCAGCCGCTTCATCCTCCAGGAAGACGAAGGCCTCTACGAACGACTGCGGCAACGACTCAGCGAAACGGAAGCGTCGCAATCGTGCGAATTGCGGCTGGTGAAGGACAGCGGCACACCCTTATGGGTGCGTCTGGCGGCCGCCGGGGAGCGTGATGAACGCGGCGCGGCGGTACTGAATATCGTGCTGAGCGACATCAGCGAGCGCAAGCAAGCCGAGGCGAAGCTGCGGGAGAGTGAGGATTTCGTAAAGGCGATGGCCGAACATATTCCCGCTCTGTTTGGCTACTGGACCCGGGATCTTCACTACACCTTCGCGAGCAAGGAATACAGCCACTGGTTTGGCCGCTCTATGGAGGAAATGCAGGGTATCGGGCTACGGGAGTTGGTGGGTGACGATCTTTTTCGGACTCGCGAACCCTATATTCGCGCCGCCTTGCGTGGCGAACCCCAGTCGTTCGAAGGCATGGTGACCAAGGTCGATGGGGAATCCAGGCATGTCATGGCCCAATACATTCCTCACAGGGTCGATGGCAAAGTGCCCGGTATTTTTGGTTTGGTGACGGATGTCACGACCATCAAACGGGACCAGGAGCAGCTTCGGGTGAGCGACGCGGCCCTGAAGGCAATCTCCCAGGGCGTCATTATCAGAGGCCCCGACCAATGCATCCTCTCGGCGAACGAGGCTTTTGCCTCGATCACCGGCTACAGCGCGGCAGAAATCATCGGCAAGGACTATTGCTTGCTGGAGGGGCCGCTTACCGATACCCGGCAGGTCGATCGGATACGCCAGGCCCTCAAGAATGGCACGGTGTTCTCCGGTGAAATCCTCCACTACCGCAAGGACGGCGGCACCTTCTGGAACGAACTGACGATCTCGCCCGTGCGCGACGAGCAAGGACAGTTGACCCACTTTGTCGGCATCACCCGCGACATCACCGAGCGCAAACAAGCGGAAGAGGCGCTTCGTATTGCCGCCGTGGCGTTTGAATCGCAGGAAGGCATGATGATCACCGATGCCAATAGCGTGATTCTGCGAGTCAACCGCGCCTTTAGCGAAACCACGGGCTACACGGCCGAGGAAGCGATTGGGCAGACTCCGCGCCTGCTCAAATCCGGCCGCCACAATGCGGGCTTTTATGCCGAGATGTGGAAAACCATCAAACGCACCGGCAGTTGGCAAGGTGAAGTCTGGGACCGGCGCAAGAATGGCGAAATCTATCCCAAGTGGCTGACCATCACAGCGGTGAAAGCGGACGACGGGAGCGTCACGCACTATGTTGGCGCGCAAACCGACATCTCCGCGCGCAAGGCCGCTGAAGACGAGATCAAGAATATGGCGTTTTACGACCCGTTGACCCAGTTGCCCAATCGGCGCCTGCTCAACGACCGTTTAAGCCAGGCCATGGCGGCCAGCAAGCGGAGTGCCTGCCATGGCGCCCTGATGTTCCTGGATCTGGACAACTTCAAGCCTCTCAACGACACGTATGGGCATGTGATTGGCGATGCTCTGTTGACCGAGGTGGCGGAGCGTCTGCATCACTGTGTGCGCGAGATGGACACCGTGGCGCGCTTTGGCGGCGACGAATTTGTGGTGCTGCTGAGCGACTTGAATGCGGACAAAGCCGAATCGACCGCGCAAGCCCGACTCGTCGCCGAGAAAATCCGACTCGCGCTAGCGCAACCCTATCTGCTGACGGCCAGGGACGAGGGGGACGCGGACGCCACCGTCGAACATCGTTGCACCGCGAGTATCGGCGTGGCGATGTTCATCAATCATGAAACCAGCCAGGACGACATCCTGAATTGGGCTGATGCGGCCATGTATGAAGCCAAAGAGGCGGGTCGCAATTCGATTCGGTTTTACGGCTCGAAAGCTTGAGCCGGCTGCCAGGTTTGTCTGCCCAGACTCACCCGCCTTATACCAGCCCACTGTCCTGTAATCCTTCCCTGACCGTCGGGTAGCGCAGGCGGAAGCGCAGTTCCCTCTTGATCCGTCGGTTACTTAAACGCCGCGATTCAGTGAGGAAAGTCCGCATGGCCGGGGTGACGGCGGCGATGACCTGCTCGCGCGGGAGGCGCGGTGGGCGCGGCAGGCCGAGGTGATCGGCGACCACGTCGAACCAGTCGCCCATTTTCAGGCCGCTGTCGTCCACCGCGTTGTAGAGGCGGTTGCCGCGCCCGCGAAACAGGGCGGCGATGGCCAGGCGGGCGAGGTCGTCGGCGTGGATGTGGTTGGTGTAGACATCGTCCGCGCGGACGATGGCGGGCAGGCCTTTCTTCACCCGCTCTTCCGGCATCCGGTTCTGCGCGTAGATGCCGGGGGCGCGCAGCAGGCAGACCCGCGCAGTGTGCAAACCATAGCGACGCAGTTGTGCTTCGGCATCGGCGCGGCGCCGGGCGCGCGGATTGTTGGGCCGCGCCGGCCGGGTTTCCGCCACCACTTCACCGGCACAGTCGCCGTATACCCCGCTGGTGCTGATATAGATCAATTGGGATAGACTGCCGCGCCCAAGGGCAGCCAGCAGGCGACGGGTACGCGGATCGTTTTCCCCTTGCGCGGGCGGCGGCGCGAAGTGCAGCACCGCATCGGCCAGACCGGCCAGGCGCTTGAGGCTGGCGCGGTCGTCGAGGTCGCCGAATAGGGGGATAACACCGGCGGCGCGGAGTGCCTCAGCGCGTTCTGGTGAACGAATCAGGCCGTACAGGCGGGCATGTCCCGCGAGAAGTCGCGCGGCGCGCAAGCCGACATCGCCGCAACCCACAATCAGGATACGCATCAGTTTTTCAGCACAGAGAGGAAATCGGAATGTCCCACCAGGTCACCATCCAGCCCAGCGGGCACGAGTTTACCGTCAACACGGGCGACACCCTGCTCGCCGCCGCGCTCAATGCCGGTTTCTCGCTGCCTTACGGCTGCCGCAATGGCGCCTGTGGCGCCTGCAAAGGCAAGGTACTGGCCGGGGAAGTGGATTTCGGCATCCACCAGGACACCGCGTTGACCCCGGAAGACAAGGCCAAAGGCATGGCGTTGTTCTGCTGCGCCACTGCCAGGAGCGATCTCAGCATCGAGGTGAAGGAAGTCGGGGCGGCCAAGGATGTGCCGGTGAAAACCTTGCCCTGCCGGGTGGAACGCATGGAGAAACTGGCCGATGACGTGATGGCCGTCTTTCTGAAACTGCCGGCCAACGAGCGGTTGCAGTTCCTGCCCGGCCAGTACCTCGACTTCCTCCTTAAAGACGGGCAGCGGCGCAGCTTTTCGCTGGCCAACTCACCGGAAGAAGATGGCCTGCTGGAACTGCATATCCGTCATGTTCCGGGCGGCAAATTCACGGATCAGGTGTTCGGCGCGATGAAGGCCAAGGACATCATGCGTATCAATGGCCCGCACGGCAGTTTCTTCCTGCGCGACTCGGACAAGCCGGTGATCTTCGTGGTGGGCGGCACCGGCTTCGCGCCCATCAAGAGCATCCTGGCGCACGCCTTCCATCACGAAATAGACCGCCAGTTCGTGCTGTATTGGGGCGCGCGCGGCCCGCGCGACGTCTATCAACCGGACCTGCCGGCGCAATGGCGGGAACAACATGCGAATTTCGACTTCATCCCGGTGCTCAGCGCCGCCTCGCCCGAGGACAACTGGGCGGGCCGCACCGGCTATGTGCACGAAGCGGTCCTGGCCGACTTCGCCGATCTCTCGGGCTACGAGGTATACGCCTGCGGCGCGCCACCCATGGTGCAGGCGGCGCGGCGCGACTTCATGGCGCGCGGCCTGCCGGAAGATGCCTTTTTCTCGGATGCCTTCGATTTCCAGTCCAGCCCAGCTTGACCCCCAGACTTGACCACCGGGATTCGATCCGTATAATTCCCGACAGTTTTTGTCAACTTAGCCAAGGTATCGTCATGGACATGAAAGAACAGGTTCACCAGTTGGTCACCAGCAAGCCGGTCGTGCTGTACATGAAGGGCACGCCGCAGTTTCCTCAGTGCGGTTTTTCCGCCAACGCGGCCAATATCCTCAAGGCCTGCGGCGTGACCGACTTCGTCGCGGTCAACGTGCTGCAAGACGACAACATCCGCATCGCCATCAAGGAATACGCCAACTGGCCGACCATTCCCCAGCTCTACATCGGCGGCCAGTTCATCGGCGGTTCCGACATCATGCGCGACCTCTACCAGACCGGCGAACTCCAGAAACTGCTGGCCACCGCGCAGACGCACTGAGCGATCCGACGCGGTAACGAAAAAGCCGGCGCTGAGCCGGCTTTTTTCATGTTCAGGCGGTCGCGGATCGACACGCCTCACAGCCCGGATCCCGCTTCAAGCGAATGGCGCGCCAGTCGGCGGCGAGGGCGTCGAACAGCAGCAGACGGCCGGACAGGCTATCACCGATGCCGATCAGCAGCTTCAGCGCTTCCAACGCCTGCATCGCCCCAACCACGCCGACCAGCGGCGCGAACACGCCGAATTCCGCGCAACGCATTTCCGCGTCTCGGGCATGTTCGGGAAACAGGCAGGCATAGCAGGGAGCCTCCTCGCGGCGCAGATCGAATACCGCCACCTGCCCATCGAAACGCACCGCCGCGCCGGATACCAGGGGTTTTCGGTGTGTCACGCAGGTGCGATTGACGGCATGTCGGGTGGCGAAGTTGTCGGAGCAATCGAGCACCACATCGGCGTTGGCGATGGCGACATCGAGACACTCACCCTGTAGGCGCACGGGCAATTCGACCACCTGGACATCCGGATTCATGGCCCGCATCCGTCCGGCGGCGGAATGCGCCTTGTTCTGCCCCACGCTGGCCAGATCGTGGGCGATCTGGCGCTGCAAATTGGTGAGATCGACCACGTCGTGATCCGCCAGGGTGATACGCCCCACGCCCGCCGCCGCAAGGTAGAGCGCGACGGGTGAGCCAAGGCCACCCGCCCCGATAATCAAGACATGAGCCGCCAGCAGGGCTTCCTGTCCGGCGATTCCCAGCTGATCGAGCAGGATGTGGCGGGAATAGCGGAGGAGTTGGGAGTCGTTCATGGTGGCTGGTTCGATAAAAGCCGGCTGGCGCTAAAGGATACCGTCCCTTCGGGACATGAAGCCGGCGCCACGAGAAACCTACTTGTACTGTCGCCACTCGGTCGGCGTTTCGTCATGGTCGCCGTGCGGGTGTTTTTCCCAGGCTTCCATGTGCGGCTTGTATTTTTTGGTCAGTACTTCCGGCTTGTGCATATTCTCCCGCTGCACATGCTCGCAATAGTAGGCCAGCGCGCGCTTGACCCGGATCAGCAGGGTGGCCTCCAGGTGGAAACCCCGCAGACCCAGCATGGTTTCGATGTCCTGCAGGCAGTGATCGCCGATGCAATAGGCGATTTGCAGGGACTGCGGCCCGAGTCGGGTAACTTTCAGGCCCGGCATGTCGCCCAGCAGTTCAAGGGCACGCTCGACCTGCTCGGGGGGCAGGGGATGAAAAACAATCTCCCGCACCTTGTCGACGTCACATGGCGCCGACACCGCTTACTCCTTGCGGCCTTGCAGGAGATTGAGGCCCTTGAGCAGGATCAGCGCCTGGTTGAACTGGTAGTCGCTCTTGCTGACGATCTCGCCGGGCTCAAGCGCGGGCTTGCCGTCTTTCTTGCCTTCCTTGGCTTTATCCACTTTGGGCTTTTTATCGTCCTTGGGCGCATGCGGTGCTTTATCCGCGTTTTCTTCATCACCGTTGCTGAGATGCCGTTCCAGGTCAGCCTCCCGTACTTCCATCTTGGACGTCTCGCCCGATGAAACCGTCGCTTCTTCCACGAGGATGTCCGGTGTAATTCCCTTGGCCTGGATAGAACGGCCGCCCGGCGTGAAGTAGCGCGCGGTGGTGAGCTTGATGGCGGTGCCGTTGTTGAGCGGCAGGATGGTCTGTACCGAGCCCTTGCCGAACGACTGGGTGCCGACGATCAGGGCGCGCTTGTGGTCTTGCAACGCGCCCGCGACGATCTCCGAAGCCGATGCGGACCCGCCGTTGACCAACACCACCATGGGAACGGTCTTGGCCCAGGCAGGCAGATTCTTGAGGTAATCGGACTCGCCGGGGCGCAGGTAGTTTTCCCGTGAATTGGTCAGACGCATCTTGGCATCCTCGATGCGGCCGTCGGTATACACCACCAGCTCCCCAGGCTTGAGAAAGGCGCCGGAAACAGACACGGCGGTATTGAGCAGACCACCGGGATCATTGCGCAGATCCAGTACCAGTCCCTTGAGGGCGCCCTTGTTCTGCTCGTGAAGATCCTTCAGGGCCTCCACCAGGTTCTCGCCCGAATGCTCCTGAAACTGGGTGATGCGCACATAGCCGAAACCAGGCTCGGCCAGCTTGTACTTGACACTCTTGATCTTGATGACCGCGCGCGTGATGGTGATCGTGAGCGGTTTGGCCGCGCCCTTGCGGATGATGGTCAGAGTGATGTCGGTGCCGGGCTTGCCGCGCATGCGCTTGACCGCGTCGTTCAAGGTCATGCCCTTGACCGGGGTTTCGTCCAGCTTGATGACCAGATCGCCACTTTTCACACCGGCCTTGAAGGCGGGGGTGTCTTCGATCGGGGAAACCACTTTCACGAAGCCGTCTTCCATGCCGACCTCGATGCCGAGGCCGCCAAATTCGCCCTGGGTCCCGACCTGGAGCTCCTTGAAGGCTTCCTTGTCGAGATAGGAGGAATGCGGGTCCAGCCCGGAGAGCATGCCGTTGATGGCTTCGGTGATCAGCTTTTTGTCTTCCACCGGCTCGACATAATCGCTCTTGATCTTGCCGAAGATTTCGCTGAATGCGCGGAGGTCTTCGAGCGGCAAGGGCTCGGGTTCACGTTCCGCGTTGGCCGAATAATTGAGGGTGAGCGCGGCGCCGAGCAGGACGCCCATTCCCACTAGACTGATTTGCTTGAATTTGCTGGCCATTATCCTTGGCTCCTCAGTTGAACGCGCCCGAGTGCGCGGCTGGCGCGTCGGCCGGCAAGGCGCGACGACGCGGCGGGGCCGTCGCCCGCAAGGAGAAGCAACGCCGCCAGACGGCGCGCCAGTCGCGCACTCGGGCGCGTAGCGGGCCCACTCAAACGGTGAGTACCATCGAAGGCGACAAGGCCAGCATTCATGCAACGCTCCAAAGGATGATGAGCGGTCAACTGAGGAATCAAGGATTGTGCCTCTGGCTATTTGAGATTGACCCAGGTGAGTGGGTCGAAAGGTTTGCCCTGACGGCGCAGTTCAAAGTAGAGACCAGGTTCATCCTGGCCCCCGGTGGCGCCGACGGCCGCCACCACATCGCCCGCCCGGATAGGGTCGCCCGGCTGTTTATACAAGCTTTCATTATTGCTGTACAGGCTGAGGAAACCGTCGCCATGGTCGACGATCAGCAGGTTGCCGAAGCCACGCAGCCAATCCGCGAAAGCCACTTGACCGGAGCCGACCGCGCGCACTTCCTGTCCTTGCCGGGCACGGATGAACAGCCCTTTCCAGGCCGGGCCGCCGCCATCACGGCTCTGCCCGTAGCGGTGCAGAATTTCTCCCGACACCGGCAGGGCCAGCTTGCCTTTGAGGCGATCAAAATCCAGTCCGGCCAGACTGGCATCGGCTACCCGGCCCACTTTCTGGCCCGGCTTGGCCGTGGGCTGAGGCTTCGGCACGGCCAGGCGGGCGAGGCGATCGATCAAGCGAGCCAGACGTTTCTCGTCGCGCACCAGGGTGTCGATTTCCTTGCGCTGCTTGCTGATCTGCGCGGAAAGCGTTTGCAGCATCCGCTGGCGAGCTTTTTGCTCCTCTTCCAACACCTGTTTTTGCGCCACACGGTCGCTCTTCACCTGGCTGAGGTTGTCGCGCTGCTCCCGTGCCTTGTCCTTGAGCGCATCAAGCCGGGAGAGTGAACTCTGGTATTCGCGGATGATCTCGGCGCGGGCGCGGCCGATGTAGCCGTAGTACTCCAGATTACGTGACACCTCACCGGGGTCCTGGCCGTTGAGCATCAGCTTCATGGCATCGTTGCCGCCCCGCACATAACGTTCACGTAACAGGACGGTCAGGCGTTTCTGCTGATCCACGATCTCGCCATCGACCAACCGCGTTTCTTGTTCCAGTTTCTTCAGTTCGCGCGCCAGGCGGCGTTGCTTCGCTTCCAGATCGCGCAAGCTGCGCGCCACATTGGAAATGCGCCGCTCGGATTTCTTCAGGCCATCCGCCGCCTCCGTTCGATCTTCGCTGGCCTGTTCCAGATCCTGCTGCAGGGCTTCGATGCGTCCGCGTAACTCCTTGAGTTCCTCTTGCTTACCGGTTTCGGGACCGGCCAACGCCGAGGATGCAAGCGCGAGAAACAGGAGAACGGCACGAATCAACGAAAACACGTCATTCAAATTCAATGAGCGCGTGGCCGGTCATTTCTCCGGGCTGTGGCAGGTCCATCAGCTTGAGCATGGTCGGCGCAAGGTCTTCCAGGGCGCCGCGGTGTTGAATATGTGCGTGCCGACCGATGTACAAGAGCGGCACCAGATTGATGGTGTGCGCGGTATGTGGCTGATTGGTGCTGGTATCCCGCATGGTTTCGGCATTGCCATGGTCGGCGGTGATCAGCACTTCACCGCCGCTGGCTTGCATGGCCTCCACCACACGGCCCAGGCAGGTGTCGACCGCCTCCACCGCCCGCACAGCGGCCTCCATGATGCCGGTGTGGCCCACCATGTCGCAGTTGGCGTAATTGCAGATGATGGCGTCGTATTTGCGGCTTTCGATCGCCTCGACCAGCTTGTCGGTCACTTCGAAAGCATTCATTTCGGGTTTGAGATCGTATGTCGCCACCTTCGGCGACTGCACCATGATGCGATCCTCGCCGGGGTATACCGTTTCCTCACCGCCATTGAAGAAATAAGTTACGTGCGGGTACTTCTCGGTTTCGGCGATGCGCAACTGGCGCAGGCCGAGGTTGGCGATGTACTCGCCGAAACCGTTGCGCACCCGCTCCGGCGGGAAGGCGACCGGCACATCGAACTCTTCGCTGTAACCGGTAAGCGTGCAAAAACTGGACAGCTTCGGCACATATTCGCGCGCGAATTCCTTGAACCCCGGTTCGATGAACGCCTTGGTTATCTCGCGAGCACGATCAGAGCGGAAATTCATGAACACAATGGCGTCACCGTCCCGCATACGCACCGGCTCGGAGCCTTTCTCGACGATGGCGGTGGGCTTCACGAATTCGTCGTTTTCACCGCGCTCGTAGGCCATTTCCAGGCCCAATGCCGCGCTGGGCGCCTGATACTCGGCGCGCCCCAGAGTCAGCAAATCGAAGGCAATCTTCACCCGGTCCCAGCGTTTGTCGCGATCCATGGCGTAATAACGGCCGACGATGCTGGCAATGCGGCCGCCGCGCAGCCCGTCCATCTTGTCCTGCAGGCAGCGGATATAAGCCTCGGCACTCTTGGGCGGGGTGTCGCGGCCATCCAGAAAAGCATGCACATAGACTTTCGTGAGGCCTTCGCGCAAAGCCAGATCGAGCATGGCGTGGATGTGATTCTCGTGGCTGTGCACGCCGCCATCGGAAAGCAGGCCGAAGAGGTGCAGGGCACCGCCATTGGCCTTGAGCTTGGTGATGACTTCATTGAGCGCCAAATTGCCGGGGAAATGGCCATTGCGGATGGCGTGATCGATGCGCGTGAACTCCTGGTAGACCACACGACCGGCACCGATATTAAGGTGACCGACTTCGGAATTGCCCATCTGCCCGGCCGGTAAACCCACAGCCGCTTCAGAGGCCTGGATCAGGCTATGCGGATAGTCTTTCCAGAGACGGTCGAAATTCGGTTTATTGGCGCTGGTGATGGCGTTATAGGTATCGGCGCGGCGACACCCGAAGCCATCGAGAATGATCAGGAGTACGGGGGTGACAGGAGCAGGAGGCATCAGCGGATTTTATCGTCTTGGACAATCATTTTCATCGCGTATTTTAGTATATTTGAATACTTTACGAACTATACTGGCGCGGCTGGCAGCAGCTCGCGCCTTTATACAACCGGCAGCACGGAGCCCACAATGACCACCGAGTCCACCGATCTCATCGACAAGGACGAGCACATCGAACAAGCGTCCCGCGCGCTCAAAGCCATGTCGCACCCTCTACGACTGAAGATTCTGTGTGTGCTTGGTGACAAGGAAGTCAGCGTGCAGGACATCGTGGAAAGCGTCGGCACCTCACAAAGCAATATCTCGCAACATCTGGCCATCCTGCGCGACAAGGGCGTTCTGCGTACCCGCAAGGACGCCAACCGCGTCTACTACCGCGTCGGCGATACCCGCACGCTGCTGCTCATCGGCATGATGCGCGACGTTTTTTGCGGTTTCGCGAAATAAGCCCGCCTCGGCCGCACTTGGTTCATTGGTCGCGCAGCCCAGTCCGCTACGTCGCGACAACACCACCTCACCACCCTCTTGCCATCTGCTTAACATTGCTTATCTTGTCATAAGCATATTTAATCATTAATATTAGCGTTCTCTAATATTTGGTGCCCTCTCCGGGTAGGAGGTGGCCCTCAAGAGGTACCTGTCATGTTGAATTCGCTACCGCGCCTGAGCGTCTTGTCACTGTTGCTGACTCAACTCTGGGGCAACGCCTCGGCGGAAACCCTGAGCCTGCGCCAGGCGGCGGAGGTCGCGCTGAACCAGAACCCGGAGCTCTCCATCAGCCAGGCGCGCGTCGCCCAGGCCGAATCCGGGCTGAAGCAGGCGGATGGCGCGCGCATGCCCCGGGTCAATGTTTCCCTCAACGCCACGCATACCAATGACGCGTTGAGTGCATTCGGCCTGAAACTGGGGCAGGAGCGGATTTCGGCAGCCGATTTCAACCCGGCGACTCTCAACGACCCCGCCGCGATCAGTAATTTCAATACCCGAGTCGAAGTGA
Organism: Pseudomonadota bacterium; assembly: GCA_030684775.1. Taxonomy (GTDB): domain Bacteria; phylum Pseudomonadota; class Gammaproteobacteria; order Burkholderiales; family Thiobacillaceae; genus PFJX01. The sequence continues at coordinate 31,205 of JAUXXW010000117.1, read as the reverse complement.
CGGCGCCGCTCTACAGCGGTGGCCAGATCGGCGCCCGCCAGGACGAGGCGCAAGCTCAGGTTCGCGCCGCGCAAGCGGGTGACGCCGCCGCGCGCCAGCAGGTCCTGCTCGACGTGCTCCGGGCTTATCAGGGCGTGCATCTGGCGCGCGCCTATATACAAGTAACCGAACAGGCGAAAACGGCGGCGACCGAATATGTGCGGGTGACCGGCAGTCTGCACAAGCAGGGCATGGCGGTGAAAAGCGATCTGCTCTCGGCGCGGGTGAACCTGGAGAACGCCAAGTTGAATGTTTCCGAGGCGCGCCGCCAGGAGGCCACCGCGCTGGACCGTTTGAAGCTCTTGCTGGGCCGCAAGTTGGGCGATGACCTCGACGTCGGCGCCGAGGCGGTGCCCGCGCTGCCTTCCGGCGATGCCGAGGCGCTGCGCGTCCAGGCCGTCGCCAAGCATCCCGCGCTGCAAGCCCTGCGCGAGCAGGTGGCGGCGGCACAATCCGCCACCGCCGCCGCGCGCGGCGCGAAGAATCCACAGGTCAACGTGATGGCGCGGCATGACTGGAATGACCGCGATCTCGGCTTCGGCGCGGCCTCCTACACCCTGGGCGGCACCCTCTCCTGGAACGTCTTCGATGGCGGCCACAACAACGCCGCCATCGACCGCGCCCAGGCCGCGCGCCTGGAACAGGCCGCCAGGCTGCGCCAGGCCGAGGAAGCCATCGCCTTCCAGGTAACCGAGGCGCGCCGCCGCGCCCTGGAAGCGGAAGAACGCCTCGCCGCGCGCGGCGAGGCGGTGAAGGAAGCCGAGGAAGCGCAGCGGCTCACCCGGCTGCGCTACGAGAATGGCGTCACCACCCTGGTCGATGTGCTGTCCACCCAGACCCAGCTCGACCGCGCCCGCGCCGACCTCGCGCAAGCACGCAATGACTTGAGCGTGAGCCGCGGACAGGTATTGCAGGCCGCCGGCGCCCTCGACACTGAACAACTTTGAAAGGGGATAAACCATGATCCTGCACAAACTTCCCCTGGCACTGCTTGCCGCTTCCCTCCTCGCCGGCTGTGGTAGCCATGATGAGGCCGGTGACAAGCAGCCCGCCGCCCGCGTGATGCAAGCCGAGGTCGAAGTCGCCTCCCTGGTGAAGACGCCGGCCCATCACCCCACGCCCGCCACCCTGGTCGCGGAAAACCAGGTCCGGGTGGCTTCGCGCCTGATGGGCTACATCCGCTCCATCGATGTGGTCGAGGGCCAGCAGGTACGCGCCGGCCAAAAACTGTTCAGCGTCGACCCGGTAGACGTGCAGGGGCAGGTCGAACAGACCCGCGCCGGCGTGAAGCAGGCCGAGGACGCCCTCGCCGACGCCAGGGTGGAGTACCAGCGCTTCGAGGCCCTGTTCAAGGAAGACGCGGTCACCCGCCAGCAATTCGAGAAGATGAAACTACAACATGACATGGCGCAGTCACGGCTGGCGCAGGCGCGCGCCGGCCACAACACCGCCGCCGGCCAGTTGCGCTATGCCACGGTCACCTCGCCCATCGCCGGCGTGGTGACGCAGAAGCTGGCCCATGCCGGCGACCTGGCCGCCCCCGGCCATCCGGTGCTGGTGGTGGAAAACCCGGGCAGATTGCAGGTGGAAACCCAGGTGCCGGAATCGGTCCTGAGCGCACTGAAACCCGGTGCCCAGGTGCTGGTCGAGGTGGACGGGCAGGAGAAACCCCTGCTCGCCAGGGTCGCCCGCATCTCGCCCGCCGCCGACCCGGTCAGCCGCACTTTCCTGGTCAAACTGGATATCGGCAATCCCCCTCACCCCCAGCCCCTCTCCCGCCCGCGGGAGAAGGGAGCGTCGAGCGGCGCTGAAGCGCCGGTTCTTCGGTCCGGTCTGTTCGCCCGCGTCCTGTTCCCGCAAGGCGAACGCGAGGCGCTGACGGTGCCCGCCGGCGCCCTGGTCAACCGCGCCGGCATCACAGGCGTGTTCGTGGTCGGCCAGGACGGCATCGCCCAATTCCGCATGGTGCGCGCGGGCGAAAGCCGCGATGGCCGCCTGGAAATCCTCTCCGGACTGAGTGACGGCGAACGCGTCGTCAGCGGCGGCGCCGAGAAGCTGGAATCGGGCGACAAGGTCGGCCACTGAGCCAGGGAACAACAACATGTCCGAACAAAACAGCGTGATGAACATCGCCGGCCGCCTCGCCGGAAATTTCCTGGAATCCAAGATCACACCCCTGATGATCCTGGCCCTGTTCATGCTGGGCGCAATGGCCCTGATCATGACGCCGCGCGAATACAACCCGCAGATCGTGGTGCCGGCGGCCAGCATCATCGTCACCAAGCCGGGCGCCAGCGCGGAAGAGGTGGAAAACCTCATCGTCAAGCCGCTGGAAGCGATCATGCACTCGCAGTTCGGCGTCGATCACACCTTCGGCTACGCGGCCAACGACTACGGCGTGGTCACCGTGCAGTTCAAGGTCGGGCAGAACCAGGAAGACAGCCTGGTCAAGCTTTACAACCAGTTGATGCAGAACATGGATCGCATGCCGCCCGGCGCCAATGATCCCATCGTCAAGCCGATCAACGTCGATGACGTGCCCATCCTCACGCTCACCCTGAGTTCCGCCAACCACGACGAACGCGCCCTGCGCGAAGTCGGCGCGCGCCTGCTGGAACACCTGCGCAACGTCCCCGGCGTCTCCTTCTCGCAACTGCTGGGTGGCCGCGTCCCGGCGCTCAATGTCTGGATCGACCCGCAGCGTCTCGCCGCCGCCGGCCTCTCGCTCGACCGCGTCGATCAGGCCCTGCGCGGCGCCAACGTTTCCGCGCCCCTGGGCAATCTGACCCAGGACAACCGTTCGCACCCCCTGCGCCTCGACGGTTTCCTCGGCAACGCCAGTGAAGTCGGCGCCATCGTGGTCGGTGCCAGCCAGGGCCGCCCGGTCTATCTGAAAGACATCGCGACAATCGAGGACGGCGGCGCCGATGTGGAAGAGTCGTCGTGGATCGGTTTCGGCCCGGCGGCAAAGCAAGCGACACAGCAAATCACCCCCGCCGTCACCCTGGCCATCGCCAAGAAGGCCGGCAGCAACGGTGTCACCGTCTCCGGCGCGGTGCTGGACAAGTTGGAAGAACTCAAACGCCAGGCGGTGCCGCAGGGCATCACGGTCACCGTTACCCGCGACGACGGCGAGCGCGCCGACGCCGCCGTCAACCTGCTGGTGGAACACCTCGGCATCGCCATCTTTACCGTGATCCTGCTGATGTGGTGGTTCCTCGGCTGGCGCGAGGCGGGCATCGTCACCATGACCATCCCGCTGATCCTGTTCGTCGTGCTCGCGGTCGGCTTCCTGTTCGGCCAGACCATCAACCGCATCACCCTGTTCGCCCTGATCCTGGCCCTGGGCCTGCTGGTGGACGATTCCATCGTGGTGATCGAGAACATTCACCGCCACCTGCATCACGGCAAGGTGAAGATGAACGAATTCGGCCAGACCCTGGTCACCGCCACCAATGAAATCGGCAACCCGACCAACGTCGCCACCGTCGCGGTGATGCTGGCGTTCATCCCGATGGCCTTCGTCACCGGCATGATGGGCCCGTTCATGCGGCCGATTCCGATCAACGTCCCGGTCGCCATGCTGGCCTCGCTGTTCATCGCCTATACCGTGGTGCCCTGGGCGGCGCGGCGGGTGCTCCAGGGCAAGGCTTTGAAAGCCCTGGAAGCGGCGGAAACCCTGGAAGATCACGGCCACGCCAAACAAGACCCGCTGCGCCGCGCCTACCTGGCGACGGTGAAGCCACTGATGGCCAGCGCCGCCAAACGCAATATCTTCTTCCTCATCGTCGTGGGCCTGCTGATCGGCGCGATGGTCATGCCCGCCTGGCAGTTCGTGCGGCCATCCGGCATCAATGGCCCGCTGTCGCCGCTCGGCGTGGAGCTGAAAATGCTGCCCAACGACAACACCAACACCATGTTGTTGCAGGTGGACATGCCCGCCGGCACCGCCCTGGCCGCCACCGACCAGGTGGCGCGCGCGGTCGCCGCCACCCTGGCGAAAAACCCGCATGTGGACAACTACCAGACCTTCCTGGGCATCGCCGCCCCCATCGACTTCGCCGCCCTGGTGCGCGGCGATTTGCTGAAAAAGGGCGAGAACCTGGCGCAGATCCGCGTCAACCTGATCGACAAACACCAGCGCGGCGACGCCTCCCACGACATCGCCAACCAATTCGACGCCGCCCTCAAGCCGGTGCGCGCCGCGCACCCCAGCGCCCGTATCAAGATCTACGAGACACCGCCCGGCCCGCCGGTGTCCTCGCAGATACTCGCCGAACTCTACGGCCCGGACTACGACGTGCTGCGCGCCAGCGCCCTGGAAGTGAACGCCGCCTTCCACCAGGCCTATGGCCTCACCAACGTCGACGACTCGGTTACCGCCGACGTCGACAGCTTCCGCGTCAGGGTCGACGCCGAGAAGGCCATGCTCGCGGGCGTGGCCCCCGGCCAGGTGGCGAAACTGCTGCGCGACTATGTCAGCGGCTTCGCCATCGGCACACTGCATACCGTGGAAGCGCGCGAACCGATGGACATCCGCGTGCGCCTGCCGCGTGAGCAACGCGCCGACCCGGCCACGCTGATGGCGCTGCGCATCGGCAACGCCCAGGGCGCGCAGATTCCCCTGTCGGAGATCGCCCGCGTCGAACGCGAGGTGGAAACCAAGCCCCTGCGCGGCCGCGACCAGCACGCGCAGGTCACGGTGGGCGGCGAGATGCTGCAATCCAGCCCGGTCTACGCCGTGCTCGCCCTGGACAAAATGCTGGATGAGCAGAAGCTGAAGTCCGGCGCCACCTTTACCACCGGCAACCTCGGCTTCGTCGAGGCGCAACCCAAGGACGTGGTCGACTACACCTTGCTCTGGGGCGGCGAAATGCGCCTGACCCTGGACGTGTTCCGCGATCTCGGCTCCGCCTTCATGGTCGCCCTGGTGCTGATCTACCTGCTGCTCACCGCCTATTACAAGTCGTTCATGCTGCCGCTGATCGTCATGGGCGCCATCCCGCTCACCCTGATCGGTGTCTTCCCCGGCCACTGGGCCACCGGGCAGGCGTTCACCGCCACCTCCATGATCGGCGTCATTGCCCTGGCAGGGGTGGTGGTGCGCAACTCCCTGCTGCTGATCGACTTCATCCTCGACTACCGCAAACAGGGCTACGACCTGGAAGAAGCCGTCATGGAAGCCGGCGCCGTGCGCTTCCGCCCCATCCTGTTGACCGCCCTGGCCATCATCGCCGGTTCCGCCATCATGGTCACCGACCCGGTGTTCGGCGGCTTGGCGGTCAGCCTGATCTTCGGTACCTTCGCCTCCACCGCGCTGACCCTGGTGGTCATCCCCCTGCTTTATCTGCTATGGCAGCGGAGCCGTTAGTGCTTCAGCACTTACGGAACCGGCGTCCTCCTTGCGGGGACAGCGGAGCCGTTAGTGCTTCAGCACTTACGGAACCGGCGCCCTCCTTGCGGGGGCAGCGTAAAACCCCATCCTCATCATCCTCAGGAGTTTCTGTATGAGCATCGAACGCATCATCCGCATCATGGCAGGCGCCTTTATCCTGCTGTCGCTGGCCCTGGCCCACTTCATGGGGCAAGCCGACCTCAGCAGCCTGTCCTGGCTCTGGTTCACCGCCTTCATCGGCCTCAACCTGCTGCAATCCGGCTTCACCGGCTTCTGCCCGCCGGAAAAACTGCTCAAGAAGCTCGGCTTCCAGGAAGGCGGCAGCGCGTGTAGCACCAAGTAAGTCCTGTGCTGAAGAGACTGGCCGCGCGGTTTTGCCGTTACCTGGGCGATAATCCGTCCCCGACGCAATTCGGGGGATCGACATGGGTCTACCGCAACTGAAAACCGAGCACTACACCTACGCCGACTACTGTTCCTGGCCCGACGACACGCGTTACGAGTTGATCGATGGTGTGGCCTATGCGATGGCGCCTGCGCCGGCGCGGATACACCAGAGCCTGGTGCTGGAGTTGGTACGTCAGGTCGCCACCGCGCTCCAGGGCAAGCCCTGCCAACCCTTCGTCGCGCCCCTCGACGTGCGTCTGTTCCATGCCGACGAGGCGGACGACAAGGTGGATACCGTGGTGCAACCTGATGTGCTGGTGGTGTGCGACGAGGCCAAGCTGGACGAACGTGGCGTGCGCGGCGCGCCGGACTGGGTGGCGGAGGTGCTCTCGCCCAGTTCCGCCAAGCACGATCTGATCGTCAAACTGGCTTTGTATGAACGGGCCGGGGTACGCGAGTACTGGCTGTTGCACCCGACCGACCGGCTGGTCACGGTTTACCGCTTGATCGATGGTCGCTATGGGCGTCCGGAAATCAGCGAAATGACAGGAACTTTGAGCATCGGCATCCTGCCCGAGGTCACGATCGACTGGTCACTTTTCCAAAACTGAGCCCCAACTGAGAAGGAATACGAATGGATTTCGCATTACAAAACATCTGGCTGATTCTGCTTGCCGGCCTCTCCGGCTTCATGTTGCTGGGCGGCAACCTGTTTGGGCGCATGTCCGGGTTCAAGCAGATCGGCCCGCAGGAAGCGGTCATGCTGTTCAACCACGAGGATGCCCTGTTGCTGGACGTGCGCGAACAGTCGGAATGGAAAGACGGACACATCGCCAAAGCCAGGCATATCCCGCTGAGCAAACTGAAGGACCGCTTGTCCGAACTGGAAAAGTTCAAGGGCAAACCGATCATCGCCGTTTGCCGTAGCGGCAATCGCTCCGGCAGCGCCTGCGGCACCCTCAAGAAAGCCGGTTTCGAGAACCTGCACAACCTCGCCGGTGGCATGCAAGCCTGGGAACAGGCCGGCCTGCCGCGCGAAAAATAACCAAGGAATTGCACCATGCCCCACGTCAAGATGTACTGCACCGCCACCTGCCCCTACTGCACCATGGCCGAAAAGCTGTTGAACAAGAAGGGCGTCAGCCAGATCGAGAAAGTTCGCGTCGATCTCGACCCCGCCCAGATGCAGGAGATGATGCGCATCACCGGCCGCCGCACCGTGCCACAGATCTACATCGGCGACCGCCATGTCGGCGGCTTCGACGACCTCTCCGCGCTGGATGCCGGTGACGAACTGGAACCGTTGCTGGCGGCCTGAAGCGGTCACCAACGCGGGCCTGGTTCCCCCCTTTGCAAAAGGGGGGGTTAGGGGGGATTTCTGGACGCCTACGCGCGCGCAACCCGTGGAGAAATCCCCCTCAATCCCCCTTTAATAAAGGGGGAAGCTGCCTCAGTCAGCGCCCCTTGTGTTTTCAACGCTCGACGCAAACAGAGCCTTCCTTAACTCACCCCTGCCGCCTCGGCTATGCGACGCAGTGTCGGTACACCCAGGCCGACGGCGTCGGCATGTTGCAGAGCGCGTTTGAGACGGGAAGGCGCGCTGCGGCCGGCGCAGCCGTGTTGCGGGTCGGCCTGGAAGGCTTCCAGCATCCCAGCCAGCATCCGTTCCCGGTCACAGGGTTGGCCGACCAGCCAATCCTGGATGTCCAGCACATCGGCGGCCACTTCGCGGGCCAGGTTTTCATGCCGCGCCCAGAGTGTGCCCACATCGCCGCCTGTTTCCAGGCCGGCGATATTGGTCGTCAAGATGTAGAGATTCTTGCGCACCAGTTCCCAGAGCAGGCTTTCCTTATCCGCCACTTCATGCGCCGGCAGATCGATCCCCTGTAGGGCGCGCGCGAGACGCCCCGCTTCCGGTCCGAAAGCGGGCGAGGACAGCAACGGCTTGGCGTCGATGCCCTTCTTCTTTTCGAACCAGACCGAAATCACCGTGGGATCGATGATGCCGTGCGCCCGCCAGTCGCGCGGCAACAATTCGTTCTGCAACAGGCCGACGCGCTCGCGCCAGACTTCCGGCAGCGCCGCCAGCACCGGGTGCAGGTCGTTCTCGCCGACCGAAATCAATACCAGCGTCGGCTTCGGCCAACGCGCCGCCACCGCCGGCAGGTCATCCCCACGATTCACCGGCACCACCACCTGGCCGCCACGCAGCAGGCCTCCGGCAATCACCCGGCCCAACTGGCCGAGGCCGATCATCACCACTACCTTGTCCATACGACATCCTCCGCTTGAGGCGGGCATTGTATCGGCGCGCATTTGCGGCGGCCTGTCTGGGTGCAGCTCAAGCTAATAGAATCACGGCCTGCCCATGTATCAGGAAACGTCATGACCCAGCCCGCTCCCGCCATTTCCTCTTTCCACCCCCCGCGGCGCATCCTCATGGGCCCCGGCCCCTCCGATGTGCCGCAACGCATTCTCGACGCCATGGCGCGGCCCACCATCGGCCATCTCGACCCAGCTTTTCAGGACATGATGGAGCAGATCAAGACGCTGCTGCGCTATGCCTTCCAGACCGAGAACCAGCTCACCTTCCCGGTCTCCGGCCCCGGTTCCGTCGGCATGGAAACCTGCTTCGTGAATCTGGTGGAACCCGGCGACAAGGTCATCGTCTGCACTAACGGTGTGTTCGGCGGCCGCATGCTGGAGAACGTGAAACGCGTCGGCGGTGTCCCGGTGCTGGTGGAAGACGCCTGGGGCCGGGCGGTGGACGCGAACAAGGTTGAGGCCGCGTTCCAGGCCAACCCAGACGCAAAAATCCTCGCTTTCGTGCACGCGGAAACCTCCACCGGCGCCCAGTCCGACGCCGCAGCGCTGGCCGCCATCGCCCGTAAATACGGCGCGCTGACCCTGATGGACTGCGTCACCTCGCTTGGCGGCACGCCGGTACTGCTCGACCAATGGGGCATCGACGCCGCCTATTCCGGCAGCCAGAAATGTCTCTCCTGCACCCCCGGCCTGTCCCCGGTCAGCTTCTCCGAAGCCGCCATCGCCAAGGTGCGGGCGCGCAAAACGCCGGTGCAGAGCTGGTTCATGGACCTCAACCTGGTGCTCGGCTACTGGGGCGGCGAGGGCAAGCGCACCTATCACCACACCGCACCGATCAACCCACTCTATGGCCTGCACGAAGCCCTGGTGATCCTCGCCGAGGAAGGCTTGGACAACGCCTGGGCGCGGCATCGCGCCATGCATGAAATGCTCAAGACCGGGCTGGAAGGCATGGGCCTGGCCTTCGTGGTGGCGGAAAACGAGCGCCTGCCGCAACTCAACTCGGTGGCGCTACCGGCCGGCCTCGACGACGCCGCCGCCCGTGCCCGCCTGCTCAATGAATTCGATCTGGAAATCGGCGCCGGTCTCGGCGCCCTGTCCGGCAAGATCTGGCGCATCGGCCTGATGGGGGCTTCGGCGCGGCGGGAGAACGTGGAGACTTGCCTGAAGGCGCTGGGCGCCGTCCTGGCCTAGTAGTCCGTTCCACCGAATCGATCCAATTCATTTGCCACCGCTTTGGTGGAACGGACCGTACTTATCCGGTTGTCGCAGACACCCACTACGGTTAGTGACGTAGGTTGGGCAAAGCGAAGCGTGCCCAACATCGCGGCGGTTCGTTGGGCACGCTTCGCTTTGCCCAACCTATGGCGCTGGTAGCCGCCAACGCGGCTAGCCCGCTCCTACGAGCTCCGTAGCGCACACAGATCAGTCGATCAGGCGGCGCCGCGCTTCCTCATATTTCTCGGTGGTGCGGGCCACTACTTCGGTGGGTAGTTCCGGGCCGGGTGCCTGTTTGTTCCAGCCGGATTGAGTCAGCCAGTCGCGTACATACTGTTTGTCGAAGCTGGGGGGATTGCCGCCAACCTGGTACTGATCGAGCGGCCAGAAGCGGGAGGAATCCGGGGTGAGCACTTCGTCGATCAGGGTCAGCGCGCCGTTCTCGTCGAGGCCGAATTCGAACTTGGTATCGGCGATGATGATGCCGCGGGTGAGGGCGTATTCCGCCGCCGCCTGATAGAGGGCGATGGCGGCATCGCGTACCTGGGCGGCGAGGTTGTCACCCAACAGTTCGGCGCACTTGGCAAAGTCGATGTTCTCGTCGTGCGCGCCCAATGCCGCCTTGGTGGAGGGGGTGAACAGCGGCTGCGGCAGCCTGGCCGCCTGTTTCAGGCCGGCGGGCAGGGGAATGCCGCAGACCGATCCGGTCGTCTGATAATCGGCCCAGCCGCTACCCACCAGATACCCGCGCACGATGGCTTCCACCGGCAGAGCCTTCAGACGCTTCACGACGATGGCGCGGCCGGTCACCTGCGGGCGTTCTTCCGGGGTCACCACACTCTCCGGCGCCTCGCCGGTGAGTTGATTGGGCAGAATGCCGGCCAGTTTCCTGAACCAGAAATCCGCCACCGCCGTGAGCACCTTGCCTTTGCCCGGTATCGGTGTCGGCATGATCACGTCGAACGCGGACAGGCGGTCGCTGGTGACGATCAGCATGCGCTTGTCGTCCACGGCATAGATGTCGCGCACCTTGCCTTTGTGGATGAGTGGCAGGGACTGGATGGTCGATTCGTAGAGGGCGTCGGTCATGGTGTGTGAAAGGGCGGTTGCCGGAAGACGGCATTCTACAGAGCGAAGTAATCGGTCCGTAGTCAACAAATCGCGCCGATGCACCACCTGTAGCGCCGGCATCCTTGCCGGCGTCTATAAAACAGCCGGCTGGAAGCCGGCGCTACATTGCGCGTCGGCTTCAGTCAGTCTGCTCTGGCGTGGAGAGGTAAACGATCTGATGGCCTTTCAGCGCGACCAGGGCTTTCGTTTCTTCGCTCACTTGCCCGGGGTCGGCCAGGGCAAGCGCGGTGATGCCCCGGTAGCGGCCCAGATAGCTGAGGATTTCCTCGCTCATGTCACCGTGGGCGCTGCTCACGTGGTAGTCGATACCGCTGTGTTCGAGTCGCAGCAGCAGCAGGGCGAGCATGGTGGTGGGCTCGCGCGGCGGGTTGAGCAGGAGGATGTCCAGACGCGGACAGAGGTGCGCGCAGTGTCGCAACAAGGTGGCGAGTAGCTCGCGTTCCAGGGTGCGGCCGTCGAGTGCCAGGAGTACGCGGGTATGTGGGCGCAGGGACTTCATGACAGTCGCAGTCGTTGACAAGCAAAAAGCGGCCCCGGAGGGCCGCTTACAGGATGCCGGTTGAACACCGAAGTCTTAGTTGACTTTGGGGTCAAGCTCGCCCTTGTCGTAACGCTTCTGCATGTCTTCCAGGCTGTAGACCTTGGTGATCTTGCTGGCCTGGCCGGCGGCGCCGAAGGCTTCGTAACGGGCCGAGCAGATGCCGCTCATGGCCTTGGTGGCTTCCTTCAGGAACTTGCGCGGGTCGAAATTGGCCTTGTTCTCGGCCAGATGCTTGCGGATGGCGCCGGTGGAAGCCATGCGCAGGTCGGTGTCGATGTTGACCTTGCGCACGCCGTTCCTGATGCCTTCGACGATTTCCGAAACCGGCACGCCGTAGGTCTGGCCCATGTCGCCGCCGTAGCTGTTGATGATGGCGAGCCAGTCTTCCGGCACCGAGGAGGAACCGTGCATGACCAGGTGCACGTTGGGGATGCGATCGTGGATTTCTTTCACGCGGTCGATGCGCAGCACTTTGCCGGTGGGCTTCTGGGTGAACTTGTAGGCGCCGTGGCTGGTGCCGATGGCGATGGCCAAGGCGTCGACCTTGGTCTTGGTCACGAAATCGGCGGCCTCGTCGGGGTCGGTGAGCAATTGGTCGTGAGACAGTTTGCCCTCGGCACCGTGGCCATCTTCCTCGCCGGCCATGCCGGATTCCAGGGAGCCCAGGCAGCCCAGTTCGCCTTCCACCGACACGCCGCAGGCATGGGCCAGTTCGGTCACATGGGCGGTGGTGTCGACGTTGTACTCATAGGTGGAGGGGGTCTTGCCGTCGGTGCCCAGGGAGCCGTCCATCATCACGGAGCTGAAGCCGGACTGGATGGAACGGAAGCAGATGCTGGGGGAAGCGCCGTGGTCCTGGTGCATGCAGACCGGGATGTGCGGGTATTGCTCGATCGCGGCCAGGATCAGGTGGCGCAGGAAGGGCTCGCCGGCATAGGAACGGGCGCCGGCGGAACCTTGCAGGATGACCGGGCTGTTGGTCTTGTCGGCGGCCTGCATGATGGCCTGGACCTGTTCCATGTTGTTGACGTTGAAGGCGGGCAGGCCATAGCCGTTTTCGGCGGCATGGTCGAGCAGTTGACGCAGGGAAATCAGAGCCATCTTGTTTCTCCTATTCGGTTGATCAGGCTTTTTTGCGTTCGCCTACGCGAACGATTTTCAGGGTATTGGTGCCACCGGGCTTGCCGATCGGCTCGCCGATGGTGAGCAGAATCAGGTCGCCATTGCGTACCGCGCCGCGCCGCCGCAGTTCGTCTTCCGCCTCGGCGAGCAACTGATCACGTTCGTTGCTGGAAGGGCGGAAGTTGACCGGATAGACGCCGCGGAAAAGGGTCACCTTTCTACGGGTCTCGGTTTCCGGCGTCAAGGCGTAGATCGGCACATGGGTGCTGATCCGGCTCATCCACAAGGCGGTGGAGCCGGACTGGGTCATGGCGGCGATCGCCTTGACGTTGAGATGCAGGGCGGTGAAGGCGGCGGACATGGCAATGGCCTCGTCGACGCGCAGGAAGCCGTGGTCGAGCATGCGCGAGCCGAAGGTCTGTTCCAGCTCCTTCTCCGCCTCCAGGCAGACCCGGTTCATGGCGGAAATCGCCTCCACCGGATACTTGCCGGCGGCGGTCTCGGCCGAGAGCATCACCGCGTCGGTGCCATCCAGCACCGCGTTGGCGACATCGGATACCTCGGCGCGGGTGGGAATCGGGTTTTCGATCATCGACTCCATCATCTGCGTGGCGGTGATGACCACCTTGTTCTTTTCCCGCGCCATCTTGGTCATGCGCTTCTGCAACGCCGGCACGGCGGCATCGCCGACTTCCACGCCCAGATCGCCGCGCGCCACCATGATGGCGTCGGAGGCGTTGAGGATTTCGTCGAGTTCCTCGATCGCCTCGGCCCGCTCGATCTTGGCGACGATCCAGGCGCGGCCGCCGGCGGCGTGCAGAATTTCGCGCGCCTGCTGAATGTCGGCGGCGGAGCGCGGGAAGGAGACGGCGAGGTAATCCGCCTTGATCGCGGCGGCGGTCTTGATGTCCTCGATGTCCTTCTCGGTCAGCGCGGCGGCGGAGAGGCCACCGCCCTTGCGGTTGATGCCCTTATTGTTGGACAACACGCCGCCCTGCACGACCTTGCAGAACACTTCGTCGCCCTTGACCTCTTCCACCCACATTTCGATGCGGCCGTCGTCCAGCAGCAGGGTGGCGCCGCGCGCGACATCCTTCACCAGTTGCGGGTAATCGAGGCCGACCTTGGTCTGGTCGCCCAGTTTGCAGGTGGCGTCAAGGATGAAGGGGTCGCCGGGGCTCAGGGTGATCTTGCCGTCCTTGAACTTGCCGATGCGAATCTTCGGGCCTTGCAGGTCGACCAGCACGCCGACGGCGCGACCGCGCGTCTTGGCCAGCGAGCGCACCAGCTCGCAGCGTTGTTGATGTTCCTCGGCGGTGCCGTGGGAGAAGTTGAGGCGGACGACGTCCACCCCGGCTTCCAGCATCCTGTCCAGGACCTTGGGGTCCGCGCAAGCGGGACCGAGTGTGGCGACGATTTTGGTTCTTCGTAACATGATTTATCCGGGTGACGTAGGAGCGGACCAAGTCCGCGATCTTTACCGTTGCATCGCGGACGCGGTCCGCTCCTACCGTTCAGCCCGCAGCGCGCTTTTCCAGGATATCCACGGCGGGCAGAACCTTGCCCTCCAGATATTCCAGGAAGGCGCCGCCGGCGGTGGAAATGTAGGTCACCTTGTCGTAGATGTCGTACTTCTGGATGGCGGCGATGGTGTCGCCGCCGCCGGCCAGGGTGAAAGCCTTGGTATTGGCGATGGCCATGGCGATGGCCTTGGTGCCTTCGCCGAACTGGTCGAACTCGAATACGCCCACGGGGCCATTCCACACCACGGTGCCGGCCTTCATGATGATGTCGACGAGTTCCTGGGCCGACTTCGGGCCGATGTCGAAAATCATGTCGTCGTCGACTACATCACCGGCGTTCTTCAGAACGGCGGGTTCGTTGGCATCGAATTTCTTGCCGCAGACCACGTCCACGGCGATGGGGATGGTGGCGCCACGCGCGGTCATCTTGCTGATCAGCGCCTGGGCGGTGGGCACCAGGTCATCTTCACAGAGCGACTTGCCGACGTTCTTGCCGGTGGCCTTGAGGAAGGTGTTGGCGATGCCGCCGCCGACCACCAGTTGCTCGCACTTCTCGGACAGGGCTTCCAATACAGTCAGCTTGGTGGAGACCTTGGAGCCGCCGACGATGGCGACCATGGGACGGGCCGGGTTGGCCAGTGCCTTGTCCAGGGCTTCCAGTTCCTGGCTGACCAGGATGCCGGCGCAGGCGGTGGGCGCGAATTCGGCGATGCCGTAGGTGGAGGCCTGGGCGCGGTGGGCGGTGCCGAAGGCGTCCAGCACGAACACGTCGCACAAGGCGGCGTACTTCTTCGCGGTTTCCTCGACGTTCTTCTTCTCGCCCTTGTTGACGCGGCAGTTTTCCAGCAGCACGACTTCGCCCTCGGCGACATCGAAACCGCCGTCGACCCAATCCTTGATCAGCCGCACCGGCTTGCCCAGCTTCTCGGCCATGACGTCGGCGACCGGCTGCAGAGAAACTTCAGGCGTCCACTCTCCTTCCGTCGGGCGGCCCAGGTGCGAGGTGACCATGACCTTGGCGCCGGCCTTGAGGGCGTGCTCGATGGTGGGCATGGACGCGGTGATGCGGGCGTCGGAGGTGACCTTGCCTTCCTTGACGGGGACGTTGAGGTCAGCGCGGATGAAGACGCGCTTACCCTTGAGGTCGAGGTCAGTCATACGAAGAAATTTGGCCATTTGGGTGCTCCTGGAAAGTAAGTGGTAAGGATTGAGTGGGCTCAGGCCTTACGGCTCACGGGATTGTCGGGGTAGGTTGGGCAAAGCGAAGCGTGCCCAACTGGACACGCTTGCTTGTTGGGGACGCTTCGCTTTGCCCAACCTACGTCAGAACTTACTTCGAGACGTGCTCGACCAGACGCAGCATGTTGCAGGTGTAGCCGTACTCGTTGTCGTACCAGGCCACGACCTTGACGAAGGTGCCGTCCAGGGCGATGCCGGCTTCCGAGTCAAACGTGGAAGGTGCGCTGTTGCCGACGAAGTCGGTGGAGACCACTTTCTCGTCGGTGTAACCCAGCACGCCCTTCATGGCGCCCTCGGAGGCGGCCTTCATGGCGGCGCAGATGTCGGCGTAAGCGGCTTCCTTGTTCAGTTCCACGGTCAGGTCGACCACGGAGACGTCGGAGGTGGGAACGCGGAAGGCCATGCCGGTCAGCTTGCCCTTCAGTTCCGGCAGCACCACGCCGACAGCCTTGGCGGCGCCAGTGGAGGAGGGAATGATGTTTTCCAGGATGCCACGACCACCGCGCCAATCTTTCATGGAGGGGCCGTCAACGGTTTTCTGGGTCGCCGTGGCGGCGTGCACGGTGGTCATCAGGCCGCGCTTGATACCCCAGTTGTCGTTCAGCACCTTGGCTACGGGAGCCAGGCAGTTGGTGGTGCAGGAAGCGGCGGAAACGATGGCCTCACCGGCGTACTTGGAGTGGTTCACGCCGAACACGAACATCGGGGTGGCGTCTTTGGAGGGGGCGGACTGCACCACCTTCTTGGCGCCGGCCTTGATGTGGGCCTGGCAGGATTCGGTGGTCAGGAAGAAGCCGGTGCAATCGATCACGAGATCGGCGCCGATTTCGTTCCACTTCAGATTGGCGGGATCGCGCTCGGCGGTCAGGCGGATGGTCTTGCCATTCACAACCATATTGCCGCCGGCGGTGGAAACTTCGCCGTTGAAACGGCCATGCACGGAGTCGTACTTCAACATGTAGGCCAGGTAGTCGGGCTCGAGCAGGTCGTTGATGCCGACCACTTCGATACCGGGGAAGTCCTTGGCGATGGCGCGGAAAGCCATGCGACCGATACGACCAAAACCATTGATGCCAACTTTGATAGTCATGCGTTATCTCCTAGATGAAATGAAATGTCCGGGTAGTTGGTAGTTAGCGGTTGGCGGTCGACAGAAACTGCCAACCGCCAACTGACTACTGCCGACTCGATTTACAGAATGCCCTTGACCGTGGCGACCACGTTCTCGACGGTGAAGCCGAACTCCTTGAACAACTCCGGAGCGGGGGCGGATTCGCCGAAACGATCCAGACCGATCACGGCGCCGCGCAGGCCGACGTACTTCCACCAGCCGTCGGTGACGCCGGCTTCGATGGCGACCTTGTGCACGGTGGGCAGCATCACGCTGTCCTTGTAGGCCTTGTCCTGCTTGTCGAACACGTTGGTGGAAGGCATGGACACCACGCGGGCGGCGATGCCTTCGGCCTTCAGGGCTTCCTGGGCCTTCATCGCCAGTTCCACTTCGGAACCGGTGGCGATCAGCACCACCTTGGCCTCACCCGCGCAATCGGAGATCACATAGCCACCCTTGCGGATGTCGGCGATCTGAGCGTCGGAACGCTTGACGAAGGGCAGGTTCTGGCGCGACAGAATGTGGCAGCTCGGCCCATCCGCCTTCTCGACGCTGGCCGCCCAGGCGACCAGGGTCTCGGTGCTGTCGCAGGGACGCCAGACGGTCATGTTGGGGATCATGCGCAGGGTGGCTGTCTGCTCGACCGGCTGGTGGGTCGGGCCGTCTTCGCCCAGACCGATGGAGTCATGGGTGAACACGTAGACCACGCGCTGCTTCATCAACGCCGACATGCGCAGGGCGTTGCGGGCGTATTCCGAGAACATCAGGAAAGTGCCGCCGAACGGGAACAGGCCACCGTGCAGCGCCATGCCGTTCATGATGTGGCTCATGCCGAACTCGCGCACGCCGTAGGAGATGTAGTTGCCGCCCGGGTTGCGGTGCAGGGGGTGGCAGCCAGGCCAGTTGGTCAGGTTGGAACCGGTCAGGTCGGCGGAACCGCCGACACGCTCGGGCAACGTGGAAACCAGACGCTCGATGGCCAGTTGGCTGGACTTGCGAGTGGCGACGTTTTCCGCTTTTTCCAGGGTGGTGGCCAGCGCGGCTTGCACGCGGCCATTCCAGTCGGCGGGCAGTTCGCCATTCATGCGGCGGGTGAATTCAGCAGCCAGCTCGGGGAACTGGGTCGCGTATTCGGCGAACTTGTTGTTCCACAGCTTTTCCAGGCCCTCGCCCTTGGTCTTGGCGTCCCAGCCGTCGTAGACGTCCTGGGGAATGACGAAGGGCTCGTGGTTCCAGCCGATGTGCTTGCGGGTGGCTTCGATTTCAGCGTTGCCCAGGGCGGCGCCGTGTACATCGTGGGTGCCTTCCTTGTTCGGGGAACCCTTGCCGATGATGGTCTTGCAGCAGATCAGGGTGGGGCGGTCAGCGGACTGCTTGGCTTTCTGCACGGCGGCTTCGATGGCAACTGCGTCGTGGCCGTTGACGCCGGCAATCACGTTCCAGCCATAGGCTTCGAAACGTTTCGGGGTGTCTTCGGTGAACCAGCCGTCGGTGTGGCCGTCGATGGAGATGCCGTTGTCGTCCCAGAAGGCGATCAGCTTGTTCAGGTGCCAGGTGCCGGCCAGGGCACAGGCTTCGTGCGAGATGCCTTCCATCATGCAGCCGTCACCCATGAACACGTAGGTGTGATGGTTGACGATGTCGAGGCCGGGCTTGTTGAACTCATGCGCCATCAGCTTCTCGGCCAGCGCCATGCCGACCGCGTTGGTGATGCCTTGGCCGAGGGGGCCGGTGGTTGTCTCGACGCCGGGGGTGTAACCCAGCTCGGGGTGGCCCGGGGTCTTGGAATGCAGTTGGCGGAAGCTCTTCAGGTCGTCGATGCTGAGGTCGTAGCCGGTCAGGTGCAGCAGCGCGTAGATCAGCATGGAGCCGTGGCCATTGGACAGCACGAAGCGGTCGCGGTCGGCCCACTTGGGGTTGGTCGGGTTGTGGCGCATGTGATGGTTCCACACCACTTCCGAGATTTCCGCCATGCCCATGGGGGCACCAGGGTGGCCGGAATTGGCTTTCTGCACAGCATCCATCGCCAGGGCGCGGATGGCGTTCGCGAGGTCGTTACGTGTTGCCATGTCTTTGATTCCTCAAGAAAAAAACCGGTATCAACACCCAGTCCGGGCGGAAAGCTTTAATTATGAGCAAGCCCCTTATGCCAGAGCAAGCCCTATAAGCGTCTGAAAGCTCTACTCGGAGCGGCATAATCGGCCTTGCGGCCTTGCTTGCTGCGGGGCGGTGGGGTTGGACCAGGAAAAATTAAAATGTTTTTATATGCTGTTGTCGCTCGCTTATGGAATCGGCCAGGAAGCCGCCTCTGGTGCGGTGCACAACGACATTATTGGAGGCTTTTGGAAAGGATTGTTAATCCTGATTCGCAAGCTGCCTCAGTAATCGTAGTGACGTAGGTTGGGCAAAGCGAAGCGTGCCCAACAGCACCCGTTCCATAGCCGGGAAACAAGCATCGCCGCCCGCAAAATGTCAGTGACGTAGGTTGGGCAAAGCGAAGCGTGCCCAACATGGCGACGGGTTGTTGGGCACGCTTCGCTTTGCCCAACCTACAGCGCCTGTTCCATAGCCGGGAAATAAGCATCGCCGCCTGCAAAATGTCAGTGTTTTGCCATTTCCAGTCTGCGGGACACCCAGTCCCGCCACTGTGCCAGCAATTCCGGGGTCTGCGCCGCCAGCACCGAGCGACACCAGGGATCGGCCGCCAGGAACTCGTCGCCATTAAGGCCGCAAACGGCGGCGCCGGCTTCTTTCAGGATCAGCCAGCCGGCCGCGTAGTCCCACATTTTCTGGCCGCCGTGCAGGTAGATGTGCAGGCGGCCGGCGGCCACATAGCACCAGTCGAGCGTGCTGGCGCCGAGGTTACGCTGCGAGGCGTAGGGATGTTCCCGCGCCAGATCGCCGGCCAGGACACGGTCGATGCGCTTCAGATCGACCCCGGCCATGCAGCGATTCAAAGTGTCGGGCGGCAGTTTCAAAGGCAACGGGTCGCCATTCATGAAAGCGCCGCCACCTTCGGACGCATAGAAGGCCTCGTCGGCCTGCGGGTCATAGACCACGCCCAAAACCGTGCGGCCGTGTTGAACCAGGGCAATGGAAATGGCGAAGAAGGGTAGGCCGTTGACGAAGTTGCTGGTGCCGTCGATGGGGTCCACGCACCAGAACCCGGCATCGCCTTTTTCCCAAACGGCTTTCTGCTCGTCCTCGCTCATTTCCTCGCCGAGCATGGGGTAGGGCGCGATGGCGTGGAGTCGCGCGAACAGGGCGCTTTGCGCGGCGAGATCGGCCTCGGTGAGCAGGCTGCCGTCTACCTTGCGCTGGTGCGCGACCTTGAGATAGCGCGGCATCACCTCCTCGCGCCCGACAGTGCGGGCGGCGGCGATGACTTGGTCGAGTAGTGCTTTCATTCCCGCCATTTGATCGAGCAGCCCATGCTGGGAATCTGTTCTGTCGGGCCGCGTTGGGTCTCGGCCACCTGTTTCATGGCCTCGAACAGGTCACGACGGGCGTCGGCGGCGGCTTCCTTGCGCGATGCGTCGAGGCGGCCGCGATATTGCAGTTCCAGGCTGCGGTTGAAGCCGAAGAAGTCCGGCGTGCAAACCGCGTCGTAACGGCGCGCGACTGCCTGGCTCTCGTCCAGGACATAGGGCATGGGAAAGCCGAGTTCGTCAGCGATGCGCCGCATGTTGTCGAAGCTGTCTTCCGGATACTCGGCGGGGTCGTTGGACATGATGGCGATGGCATTGATGCCCAGCGTTTTTAGTTCCGCCACGTCGCGCACGATGCGGTCGATCACCGCTTTCACATAGGGGCAGTGATTGCAGATGAACATCACCAGCACCCCGTTCGGGCCGGCCGCCTGTTGCAAGGTCCAGGTCTTGCCATCGACGCCGGGCAGGCTGAAATCCGGGGCTTTCCAGCCAAAATCGCAAACCGGGGTTTCCATACGCACCATTTTGAGGCTCCGCCAGAAATAAGTGCGGCCGATAATAGCACTCGTCAAAACCCCTACTCTGCCGTCCATGCCACGCTTTTACTGTGATCTCTCACTCGCGCCCGATCATCTCGTGACGCTGCCCGACGCGGTGGCGCGTCATGCCGTCGGCGTCCTGCGGCTGCGTGCCGGCGAGGCCGTGGTGCTGTTCAACGGCGACGGCGCCGAATACCACGGCGTGCTGGAAAACGTGGGAGGCAAGGGCGCCTCCGTGCGTCTTGCCAGTCGTCATGAACCGGCGCGTGAATCGCCACTCCAGGTGCGTCTGGCGCAAGGCATTTCCAGCGGCGAACGCATGGATTACACCCTGCAAAAAGCGGTGGAACTGGGAGTGACCGCGATTCAGCCCCTGACGATGCGACGCAGCGTTGTTCGGCTCAACGAGGAAAAAGCGATCAAGCGGCGTGCCCACTGGCAAGGCGTGGTGAGTGCCGCCTGCGAGCAATGTGGGCGCAACGTGTTGCCGCCGGTGGCGGAAATCCAGGAATTTACGGCCTGGGTGCGTACGCTCTCCCCTCCCCCTCCCTCACCCCTAGCCCCTCTCCCGGGGGGAGAGGGGCTAGGGGTGAGGGAACGGCGTTTGCAATTGCCGACACCGCCGGAATCAGGCGCCACACCCCCCACCAAGATTGACCAGGCTCTCGCTATCCACCCGAGCTCCCTCTCCCCTGCCCCTCCCCCGAGGGGGGAGGGGAGTCTGCGTTTGCTGCTCGACCCCGAAGGCGACCTCTGCCTGCGTGACTTGCCGCCACCGACTTCGCCGATCCTGCTGCTCGCCGGCCCCGAGGGCGGCTTCGATCCGGCCGAGCGCAAGTTGGCGCGCGCTGCCGGTTTTCATGGTCTGCGCCTGGGGCCGCGCGTGCTGCGAACGGAAACAGCGGCCCTGGCGGCGCTGGCGGCGATGCAGGCGGTATGGGGGGATTTCAGGTAACCGTCGGCCTACCCGCCTCAAGTTTTCCAACGTTCCGCCGTAACATCACCAGCATTTTGAAAATTAGGGAATCGCAGTCATGACAAAAACGGTCACGGCAAAGGAGGCGAGCGCCACCGCCTTCGTCGAGTGGTTTCGCGCGGCCGCGCCCTACATCCACGCGTTTCGCGGAAAAACCTTCGTGCTGGCCTTCGGCGGCGACGCGATGTTGCGCGAGGATTTCGTCGATCTGGTCCACGACATCAACCTGCTCAACGCCCTCGGCGTGCGCCTGGTCCTGGTGCATGGGGTGCGGCCGCAGGTGGAGGAACGCATCAGCGCCGAAGCGCAGTACGTGCGCGGCCGCCGGGTAACCGATGCCGAGGCGCTTGAACACGTCAAGGATGCGGTCGGCTCGGTGCGCGTGGATATCGAAAGCATGCTTTCCGTCGGTCTACCCAACACACCGATGGCCGGCGCCGATATTCGCGTCGCTTCCGGCAATTACGTCACCGCGCAGCCGGCCGGCGTGGTCGATGGCGTCGATCTGCTGTTCACCGGCGAGGTGCGCAAGATTGCCGTCGCGCCCATCCGCGACCGTCTCGATGCCGGCGAGATCGTCCTGCTCTCGCCGATCGGCTATTCCCCCACCGGCGAAGTGTTCAACCTGACGCTTGAGGAGGTGGCCACCCAGGCCGCCATCGCGCTGGCGGCGGACAAACTGGTGTTCATCCTCGACCACGGCGACACCGTCGATGGCAAAGGCCGCCGCATCAACCGGGTCACCGCCGCGCAGGTGCCCAAGCTGCTGCGCGACCTGCCGGAAGGCGACATGGCGCTGTATCTGCCGCACGCCGCTCATGCCTGCAAGAAAGGCGTGGCCAAGGTGCATCTGGTCAGCGCGGATGTCGATGGCGCCCTGCTCATGGAACTGTTCACCCATGCCGGCGTCGGCACCATGATTACCCGCCAGTCGGTGGAAAGCCTGCGGCCGGCGAGTATCGACGACGTCGGCGGCATCCTCTCGGTGATCGAACCGCTGGAGGCCGACGGCATTCTGGTGCGGCGCTCGCGCGAGTTGCTGGAACAGGAAGTGGAACAGTTTTTCGTCGATGAACTCGATGGCCGCATCGTCGGCTGCGTCGCGCTCTACCCGTTCCCGGAAGTCCAGGCGGCCGAGATGGCCTGCCTCGCGGTGGCGCCGGGATTTCAGCGCGGCGGCCGCGGCGACGCCCTGCTCGCGGCGGTCGAGGATGCCGCGCGGGAACTCGGCCTGACCCAGTTGTTCGTACTCACCACGCGCACCGCGCACTGGTTCATCGAACGTGGCTTCGCCCTGGGTACTCTGGAAGATCTGCCGGCACCGCGCCAGGCCATGTACAACTGGCAACGGCGCTCCAAGGTGTTGGTGAAAAAGCTGGAAGGAGAGTCGTAGCCCAAACAGCCTTGGCCAAGCCACGGCCCAGAAACAGAAAGGAGGACAACCATGACACCGTTCCACGCCCTGCTCATCGTCTGCATCAGCCTGTTGTCGGCGGCCCACGCGCATGCCGGCGCTCCCGGCAGTTTCATCGTCGGCGTCCTGCCGGTGCATAGCGCGCGGATATTGGCCGAGCGTTATGAACCATTACGTGCCTACCTGGAAAAGTCGCTCGAACAACCCGTCCGCATCGAAAGCGCGGCGGATTTCCGCCGTTTCCACGAACGCACCGCGAATGGCGATTTCGATCTCGCCATCACCGCCGCGCATCTCGCCCGGGTGGCGCAAAAAGACGCCGGCCTGTCGCCCCTGGCCCAGTTTTCTCCCGACCACGATCTGGTTCTGTTCAGCGCCGCCGAACGGCCTCTGGCCCAGATCCAGGAACTGAAAGGCAAGCAGCTCGCGGTCATCGACCGGCTCGCCATCACCGTCATGGCGGCCATCAACCACCTCTCGACCCAGGGCCTGGAAGTCGACCGGGATTACCAGGCCGTTGAACACAAAACCCCGACCAGCGCCGCCCATTCCGTGGCCTCGGGCTTGTCGCTCCTGGGGGTTTCCGCGCGGCAAAGCCTGCTGCAATTGCCCGACGATCTGCGCCGCAAGGTGGTGGCGCACAAGACCCTCGCCGACATCCCCGCCTTCGTTCTGCTGGCCAAACCCGGCGTGGACAAAGCCCAGGCCGAACGCCTGAGAAACCTGTTGCTGGCTTTTCAGAATGAGGCGGCGGGGACCGATTTTCTCGGGCGAGTCGGCTACGACAAATTGATTCCGGCCAATGAAGCGGCATTGAAGCGCGTCGATGCCTACCTCAAGGAAACCCGCAAGGCGTTGAAGTGATTTTCTCCGCGCCGCACGCCCCACTCTGGCTCAAGCTGACACTGGCCGGCCTGCTGGTCGAGGCGCTGATACTGGGGCTCCTGGTCTTCAGCAATGTGCGTCTGACCGAGCAGGCGCTTCTCGACAACGCCAATCTCCAGATCCACAGCGCCGTCCCCTTGCTCAATGCCGCGCTTGGCCCGCCGCTGATGCAGCGCGACTACGGCGCCCTGCATGAAGTGCTGAAGGAAGCGCACGGCAACAACGCCTTCGCCTATCTGGTGCTGCTCGATCAGGAAGGCCGCCACGTCGCCAGCGCCGGATTCGCCGCGAATCGCGCCTTGCCGCCACTGGACCAGGCCCCCGGCGCCGGGAATGACCCGGTGTTCGACACCGTCACCCCGATCTTTCTCGCCGGCACCGAATATGGCCGCCTGCGCTTCGGCCTTAATGTCGAATATCTCGCGCAGGCGCGCGCCCACAGCATCCGCCGGGGGGTCTATGCCGGGCTTGCCGCCGTGGTGCTGACCTTCCTGACCCTGGCCCTGATCGGCTACTGGCTGACACGCCGCTTGCGCCAACTCACCGAGGCCAGCCACGCGTTGGCGGCACAGAATTTCGACGTCGCGCTGCCCACCCCCGCGCGCGATGAAGTGGGCCTCCTGGCCAGCGCGTTCCAGGAAATGGCGCGGCAACTGCATAGCCGCATCACCGCCCTGCATGAATCGGAGGGACGCACGCAGACCTATCTGGCGGAATCGGAAGCGGAACATGCCCGCCTGCAGGCACTGCTCTCCGCGATGAACCTGGGCATCCTGTTCGTCGCCGCCGATGGCCGCGTGGTCTATCACAACCCCGCCTTCAACCGCCTCTGGCTGATTCCGGAAACGGAGAGCCTGGTGGGTTGGACGCCGCGCGAGGTATTCGCCCGCGGCGCCTGCCAACTGCTGCAACCTGATCGCTTCGCTGAACACATCGAGACCATCCTGGCCGGGCGCGAACCGGGCGAAAGCCTGGACATCGAGGTAAAAGACGGCCGCATCGCTACCCAACTCAGCTACCCAGTGTACGAACACGACAGCCATTTCATCGGCCATCTCTGGATCTACGAGGACGTGACGCACGAACGCCAGACCGCCGAACAACTGCTCTATCTGGCGGAGCGCGACTCGCTCACCGGCCTGTTCAACCGCCACCGTTTCCAACTTGAACTGGAGCGCGCCCTGGCCGAAACCACACGAGAGGGCAGTTACGTCGCCCTGCTCTATTTCGACCTCGACGAATTCAAGGCGATCAACGATCACTTCGGCCATACCACCGGCGACGCCCTGCTGATCCGCGTGGCGGGTGAAGTCTCTGGCCTCACCCGCAAGAACGAAATCCTGTTTCGCCTCGGCGGCGACGAATTCGCCGTGCTCCTGCATTACGCCGATGAGCCACAGGCGCTGGCCCTGGCCGAGCGCATCGTGCGCGCCATCGCCGCGATCCCCTTCCGCTTCGATGGGCGCACGCTGCACATTTCCTCCAGCCTCGGCATCGCGCTTTACCCGTTGCACGCCGCCGATCAGGATCAGATGGTGGCCTGCGCCGACGCCGCCATGTACCAGGCCAAACAGGCGGGCAAGAATACCTGGCGCCTGTATCGCGCCGACCTCGACACGGCGCCGGAAATGGTCAACCGCCTGTCCTGGAACGAACGCCTCGCGACCGCGCTCGCCGACAACCTGTTCGAGCTGCATTTCCAGGGCGTCTACCACGTCCACAACCGCCAGCTTGCCCACCTGGAAGCCCTGATTCGCCTGCGTGACGAAACCACGGGCGAACTGGTTTCGCCCGGCCAGTTCATTCCGGTGGCGGAAAAGAGCAACAAGATTCTGGAAATCGACCGCTGGGTGCTCGCCCAGGTGACGCGCCTGCTTGCCGACCATCCGGCGGGGCCGGCCATCGCCGTCAACATCTCCGGCCGTTCCTTCGACGACCCCGGCCTGCCCGGCTACATCGCCGACCTCCTGCACAGCCGGAACATCGAGCCGGCGCGCCTCTTGATCGAAGTCACGGAAACCGCCGCCGTGTCCGATCTCACCGACGCCCAACGCTTCATCGGCGCCCTGCGGGCGACCGGCTGCGGCGTCTGCCTCGACGATTTCGGCGCCGGCTTCGCGTCTTTTGCCTACCTCAAACACATCCGTGTCGACACCATCAAGCTCGACGGCATGTTCATTCGCGACCTGCCGCACGACCACGAAAATCAGGTGTTCGTGCGCGGCATGGTGGAAGTCGCGCGGGGCCTCGGCAAACGCACGGTGGCGGAATTCGTGGAAGACGAAGCGACCCTGAACCTGCTCGCCGAGTTGGGGGTCGACCTGGCCCAGGGCTACCATCTCGACCGTCCCCAGGCCGATCACCCGGCGCTGCGGCGGGGAGTGGCGGCGTGAACATCCTGCGTAGGTTGGGCAAAGCGCAGCGTGCCCAACAAACCGCCGCCACGTTGGGCACGCTGCGCTTTGCCCAACCTACTCATTCGAGAGCAATGCCATGAACCCACTCCAGCAAGACAACGCCGCCACCCTGGCGCGCATGCACGACCTCGACGGCGCCATCGCCAGCCACGCGACCTGGCTGGCGCGCTTCAATCGGCAACTGATCTGCCGGGAAGCGGCCAGTGCCGACGATCTGGCCGAGGATGCCCATGCCCGCTGCCGCTTCGGCGCCTGGTTTTACTCCGCCGGCCAGGCCGATCTGGCGGAAGAATCCAGTCTCGCCGCCATCGAATCCGCGCATCGTTCCATGCACGA
Source organism: Pseudomonadota bacterium (assembly GCA_030684775.1). Lineage (GTDB taxonomy): Bacteria > Pseudomonadota > Gammaproteobacteria > Burkholderiales > Thiobacillaceae > PFJX01. The sequence goes on along the minus strand of JAUXXW010000117.1, from coordinate 5,176 downwards.
CATCGCCCGCCACCTGCTCGTTTGCCAGGCCGCCGGCGAGTCCGTACCGGGTGACGATTACGACGCCTTCACCGCCATCGCCAACCAATTCCGGCAATTGCTGCGGCGTCTGGAACTCGATCTGATGGGGCGCCTGGGCGCGGTGGACAACCTCACCGGAGTCTGGAACCGGCAGGCCGTGAACCTGCGCCTGGCGGAGGAGGTCGAGCGGGTGCAACGCACCCACCAGCCCTGCGCCGTCTGCTACGCCGACCTGGACGATTTCGGCCGTTTCAACGAACAGCACGGGCAGCGACTGGGCGATGCCATGCTGAAAGCCATTGCCATTTTCTTTGCCGACCACCTGCGCCGCTACGACACCATCTTCCGCATCGGCGGCGAAGAGTTTCTGCTCTGCCTGCCCAGCACCGACATCATCCAGGCCGGCGTCCTCATCGACCGCCTGCGCGTCAGCCTGGCCGCCCACACCTTCACCCTGGAAAGGCAGCCGCTGAAAATCACCGCCTCATTCGGCGTCGTCGCCCTGGAACCGGTGTTCTTCATCGACGAAACCCTGGAACGGGTGGAACGCGCCCAACTCATCGCCAAGACCGAGGGCGGCAATCAGGTCTGCGTCTGGCGCGACGAGTGGGAGAAGGAGTGATCCCGTAGGGTGCGCCGCGCGCACCAATAGCGTGGATCGGTGCGCGTGGCGCACCCTACGGCGGTCACGCGCCGCTGTAACTACAACCGGAAGCGTGCGTTTCCATCACCACCACCCGGCTCAGGCCGGGCAAGGCGGGCTTCAAGCGATCCCATATCCAGATGGCAAGATGCTCACTGGTGGGGTTGTCCAGGCCGGCAACCTCGTTCAGATAACAGTGATCCAGCGCCGCGTGGATCGGCCGCCAGGCCGCCTGCACATCGGCGAAGTCGCACACCCAGCCGAGTTCCGGGTCGAGCGGCCCCGACACATGCACCTCGACGCGAAAAGAATGGCCGTGCAGGCGCGAACACGGGTGTTCGGCCGGCAGGCGCGGCAGGCGACGCGAGGCTTCCAGATGGAAGACGTTGAAAATATCCATCAGCGTTTAGCCGTTTCAATGCGGAACACGGCATGGCAGGACACGCAGTTCTCCATCACCTGGCCGAGTTGCCGGAGCGCGTGGTTGGCATCGCCCAGGCTGTCCGCGTCACGCGCGAGGTCATCGAAAGCCACATGGGTGGCGTGGCCCAGCTTCTTGAACTGCATGGGCAGTTTTCCCCGCAGCTTGGCGGGCACTTCATGGGCCGCCGCCATGCCCGCCGCGCGCGCGGCGGCCGCCACGCCCTTCGTGTCATTGGCGGCGGCGGCGGCGACGATCTTCTGGGTAGAGGAAAGAAACAAGCGCATTTCCTGGTGGATGTGCGCCTTTTCTTCCATCGTGAGGTGGATCGGCGCGCGCTGTTCCAGCGGTTTTCCGTGGTGGGTGTGCTCGGCGGCGAGCAGCGGGGTGGCGGCCAGGGCGAGCAGAATCAAGAGCGGGGGGCGCGACATGGTGTTCTCCAGTAGTTTCGATTGTGGCGGGGTGCCGGCAAGGATGCCGGCGCTACGACAGACAAGCCAGGGTGGTCTCCGCCAGCAAGCGCATCTCGGGTTCTTCGATGACATAGGGCGGCATGAAATAGACGGTGTCGCCGATGGGGCGGAGGAACACGCCCTGCTCCAGGGCGCGGCGGTGAAAATCGTCGGAAAAACCGGGCGCCGCGTCGGCCACATCGAAAGCCCAGATCATGCCGACATGGCGGAAGTTCCGAACGCGTGGATGCGCCGCGACCTCGGCCAGCAGAGCCGTGAAACGCGCGGCCTTGACGCGATTCGCGTCGATCACCCCGTCCTGTTCGAAGATGTCCAGCACCGCCAGCGCGGCGCGGCAGGCGAGCGGGTTGCCGGTATAGGAATGCGAATGCAGGAAGCCGCGCGCCGTCGCGTCGTCGTAGAAAGCGGCGTAAACGGCGTCAGTCGTCAGCACGCAGGACAGGGGCAGATAGCCGCCGGTGAGGCCCTTGGACAGGCAGAGGAAGTCGCCACGGATACCGGCCTGCTCGCAGGCGAACATGGTCCCGGTGCGACCAAAGCCGACCGCGATCTCGTCGGCGATCAGGTGCACCTGGTAGTGGTCGCACAACTCGCGCACCCGTTGCAGATAGACCGGCGCATACATCGCCATGCCGGTCGCGCCCTGCACCAGCGGCTCCAGGATGATCGCCGCCGTGCGCTCGGCGTGCGCGGCCAGATGCGCCTCCAGGTCGGCGGCGGCGCGCAGCGCGTAGTCATGCGCCGACTCCCCCGGCGCCGCCAGGCGCGCATCCGGGCTCGTCGCCTGATGACTGTGGCGCAGCAGCGGCGCGTAGATGTCCTTGAACAGCGCCACATCGGTGACCGAAAGCGCGCCCAGGGTTTCACCGTGGTAGCCGTTTTTCAGAGAAATGAAGCCAGTCTTCTCCGGCCGCCCGCTGTTGCGCCAGAAGTGGAAACTCATCTTCAGCGCGATCTCGGTGGCGGAAGCGCCATCCGAGCCATAGAAGGCGTGGCCCAAGCCGGTCAACGCCGCCAGTCTTTCGGATAGCTCCACCACCGGCGCATGGGTGCAGCCGGCGAGCATGACGTGCTCGATGCGCGACAACTGGTCGATCAGCGCGGCATTGATGCGCGGGTTGGCATGGCCGAACAGGTTGACCCACCAGCTAGAAATGGCATCCAGATAACGCCGCCCCTCGGTGTCGATCAGCCAAGGCCCCTCGCCGCGCGCGATGGCCAGCGGCGGCGTCTGTTCCAGATGCTTCATCTGGGTGCAGGGGTGCCAGAGTACGGCTTGGGTGCGGGCGAGCAGGTTGGCGTTGGTCATTTAGGGAACGCCATCAATTCAGCAGAGATATTCATGATGCAAAACGTTCAAGTAAGGAGCGCGGCGCCGCTGTTGGCACATCTCGCTTGATCGCAGGGTTAGCTTGCTTCACTGCGTGAACGAAAAGAAGAAGGTTGTCGATTTCACGGGGAGTGAGCCGGATACCCAACGCTGATTCAATGCGTTGTTGAAGGGCTAAGCATTTCTCTGCAAACTTTCTGTACTCATTGTCCGCTTGCAACCCTGCTCTCCCAGCTCTCCCCGCACGCCCAACAACAGACGACAGCTCGCGTAATGCTGCAACCGCCCGCGCGTCGTAGATATAGAAAAGGTTTGGCACATGAAAGTGCAGGTATTTTGAAGCCAGCGAGCGTTTCTCAAGATCGCTGATGTCTCTAAATAGCTGCGTGGTGCGATTGTGGACTTCGAGCAGAGTTGCTAATGAATCATTGCTTGGCCCGTTCCATTGCTGGCAAGCCTTTATCCATGAATCAATTTCTGATCGAATGATCCGCGGCCCAACCACTTGAACGTAGAAATCGTCGTTCTGATTGCTCTTGTTGCGTCGCCGCTCAATTGCTGCGGCATACGCCCGACCGATCAGCCACACCTTCGCGATGACAGAAGGAGTATCGGTGTGCAAAGGATGATTCCTGCATAGCTCGTACAAGACTTCGTTTCCCACTCCCCACGGTGAGGGCGCTCGGGCAAACGTAACAGCGGCGCTCAGATCTAGTTGCATGAGCAACGTTGAAGTTGAGCCGCAACCCTTGGCTTACCGATGGCTACCGGCGCAACAGACTGGCTAGCCTTCAGTGCGCTTGCACACCCCAAAACCATCAGGGAAGTAATTCCACCTGCATTACACGGATTCATGAAGATGCCCGACCTCCAAGTTCAACGCCGTGCTTTCCCATGCCCGCCCGCACCACTCTCTATGCGGGTCGTTCTGGTCGCCAGTTCGATCAACTCCAGCAAGGCCTCGTTGACGGCCTCGGCGGTGGGAAATGCCTTGGCGACCCGATCATCCAGAAGCACCAGGTTGGTGCCACGCGAATACCGCGCGAAATACTTGCCGCGAACACCTTGTCCCAGCGTGTCCCGCCGATATTCCTCGCGCACATCGTCAACCTTGTTCGTAGATTCCTCGTTCATGTCGTGTCGCCTTTCGCGCTGAAATGATTCGGATGGCCCGCCCCCGCTCGGCGTGAGCCACAACCAGTAAACGGTCCGCGCATGAAACCCCGAATGTCAGCCATCGCTTCTCGCCCACGGAGTGGTCTGGGTCGGAGCATGTCAGGGCCAGCGGGTCGCCGAAAACCGAAGCTGCTTCCTCGAAGGATACGCCGTGCTTTTGTTCATTCGATTCGGCCTTTGCATTGTCCCACTCAAATTTCAACATTCGACGATCCTTCGAGCATTTGCCTCAGTCCAGCAGGTGAGGGCAACCGGGAACAAGACGTTGGCTGGGAGATTCAGGCAAAGAACCCCTTCGACAGCAGTTCCATGGTCAGCAGCCGGTAGTCGTGGGCGCCGGGTGCATCCGAGGCGTAGGCGAAGATGTCCAGGCCATGCGCCGGGCTTTCGGAGAGGGCGGGGTCGTCGCAAATCTTGGTATCACACAGGGCATCACCGTAGCGGCTTTTCAGCGAGGCCAGCGCCTCGCGGCAGAGCGCCTTGCCTTCGTCGAAACGGGTCAGCACGACGCGCCGCTCAATGCGCCGCTTGAGGGCGTTTTCCAGGACACCCAGGGCCAGGTCGAGGCGGTTCAAGCCCTGGATGGCGAGGAAGTCGGAGGTGACCGGGATCAGCACGCGGTCGGCGGCGCACAGGGCGTTGAGCGAGAGGACGCCGAGGGCCGGGGCACAGTCGATCAGGATGGGCGAGTCGTCCCAGGCCAGGGCGGCGTCCAGCCCTTTCTTCAGGGTGCCGGCGACCCCCGGGGTGGCGGCCAGCAGGGTGTCGACCTTGGACAGTTCAGCGTGGCCGGGCACCAGGCGCAGGCCGTTGCCAAGACGGCGAGTGAGACGGTCGAGCGGGGTCTGCTCGCGGAAGAAAGCGGCGGCGCTGGCGTTGCCGGGCAGATATTTGACGCCCAGGGCCAGGGTTACGTGCGCCTGCGGGTCGAGGTCGATGACCATGGGCTTGCGTTCCAGCAAGGCCAGGGAGGCGGCGACGTTGAGCGTGGTGGTGGTCTTTCCGACCCCGCCCTTCTGGTTGAATACCGCGATCACCGCCATTCAGAACTCCTTACAAGAAACATCCCACAACCCATTGATTCAAGTGACGTAGGTTGGGCAAAGCGAAGC
>JAUXXW010000112.1 GCA_030684775.1 Pseudomonadota bacterium | reverse complement strand
CCCTGAGGAGTTCGCTCCGTACCGGCACGCTTCGCAAGAAACTGGGATTATGTAATGCAGTTATCTTCTCACCCATCTGGGGACCCACCGTCCCCTCATGGGAACCGTCGTTTCTTGACGGGGTGGTCTCCCCTGCCCTTCTACGTTCATCTGGAGATCATCATGCCTTCTTCCCCTGAGGTTTGTGGTTACGAAAATGCCGGCCCCTGTCTTGCTGGATGCAAATCCGGCAATGGTGGGATATGCAAATATGAAGAAATCTATTTCACGAAATACGGTCTTCAGGCCAAACGCTATTTCGGCGTAGATCTGCCGCTTGAGGTATTGAAGAGCAACGCCGGCTTCTACATCGGAACCTTCAATCACGAAGATGGGCCGGAGTGGGGGCCTTGTTCTCGGGAGTCCGAGGAGTATTACAAGACCGAGAGTGCTGCTGGAATTGCGCTCGCGGAAGGCCTCTGGACTCAGCGTTTGGAACCGTAATCAGATTTACCCACTGCGGGGATTCCATATCCCTGTGGTGGGGCATGGCGCTTCTCGCTGAACTTGGAGATCGTCATGGTCAGCACCGTTTATCACCCAGAAATGGGCGACAAGCCCTCCCCGAACCTGTTTCACACCCATCACAACTTCGGCAATTCCTGGTCCGTTTTCTGGGTCAAAAGTGCTGATTCACAAGCCCGTGAGACCTTGAGGTCATTACGGGTCCGCTCCTTGAAATGCCCGCCGATCGAACCCAGAAATGTAGGGGAATGGTCGGATGCGTCAACGACTGGAGAGGATGGTTTTTCCTGCTTGGTCACAAGCTCCGCGCACCGGAAGTTGATGGATGCCGGCTTGTGCTGCTGCATGGCTCTGCTGGATTAGCCTGTCTCATACTTCTCACCCCACCGGGGCCTTCCCCGGTCGGGGAGGCTCCATTTTTTCAGGAGCCGCACATGTTCAAAATCAAGGAACTGTTCGACATCTTCACGGATGCCTGCGTCCGCGATGAAGCCGGCAATCTCGTATTTCTCTCGCTCTACGGCCGTGACACCGTCATCCAGCAGCTTTACGCGGCCTTCTACCTGAAGGCGACGGAAGGCGGGTTCGATCAGATCCACCTGGTCGACGATGCTGGACGGCAACACCCAGTTTTCCTCGGTCAGGCAGACCGCCTTACGAAAATCTCCGGACGTTTCCCAAGAGCAAACCTGTTCGGCAATCTGGTTCACACATGGATCTACGATCCCGTCGTGACCAGGCCGGACATGGTGAACCGCGCAGCCTGGTTGTTGGCGGAAGACGATGGCAGCGATGCCGTGAAAACCGCCTTTGATGTCCGCGTCTGGGAGGCCTATCGACAGTTGTCGCCCGTTCCCTTGCTGGATCATTGGCAAGCGCCGGTTGTGGGTGCCACCGGGCATGCCTGCATCACCTCGATGGCACAAACCCCCTACCCTCCCCTGGGCCGGGTATCCGCTTGCAGGGTGACCATCGGCGAGCATTTTGCGCCGATGGTTTCCCGGCTGGTTCGCGATGGCACGTTGACCCTGGAGGGCTGACATGACACGCGACCAGGCTTTTGCCAAAGCGGGGAAGCTTTCACGGCAACGCGGTGAGCCGATGTATGTGGTCTTTGACCCGTCTTCCGAGGCTGGTCCTTGGCAGGTGTCCACGGAGTCCGGCCTCGATACCTTTTACCTGGGCTGTTCCGATGTCACGGAAGTGACGGACTGACGGCCACTTGTTTTTATAACCCTCGCGGGGAATCCCACCCCGTCTGGGGAGGGTTCGCCGCATTTTCTTGTGGAGCGAACATGTTCAAGAAAATGAGCAATTCGGAGTTGCGCGCCTTCATTGATGGCTGTCATGCAAGCAAGGACTATGGCAGCGACTTCGAGGTTGCCTGCCGCGTGTTTAACGATCGCCATGATGGTGTGGCGTTGACTGCCGAGCAGTTCGCGGCATTGCAGCGCTACGCCGGTCACCACGGCCGTTGCTGGAAATCGCAGTTGCTTGGCGACTGGACCACGGGCCGTGATGCCGAACGATCGGATGGCAGCCTTCTTCGCCAGATTCGCAACACATTGGGGCCTGCCTGGCTCAATGCGTACCGTCTACCCGTGGCCATTGCCTGAGCACCTTCTTTCAAACCCTTGCGGGGAAGTACTCCCCGCAAGGGGCGTGGTTTCTCCGCGTTCTTCCTGGAGCAAACCATGCTGTCGATACTCGAACCGGTAGTACACGGGCTTACACCCGGATCCAATGCCTTGAGGGTGTCAGTGGAAATCAACAAGGCACTGATTGAGCGCGGGCACACCGATGAATCTATCGGGCAGATGTCCGGCCGCGAGATCTTTTCTGAATACTGCGCCTGGCATGGCCCGATCAACTGGAGCGACACCCTCTGGGATGTCGTTCTGGTGTTGAGGGCCATGGATGTCATTCAGGACATCGACGCTCGCGTAAATCATGCCTTTGCTGACCTGACTGCAAAGCAAGCCAACGCAGGCTAAGCAAACTTCTGCTCTACCTACCCTTGCGGGGAAATCATCCCGCAAGGGGCATGGTTTCCCCGTTTTTTTTCTTCTGGAGAAACCATCATGAGTGCAATCATAGAAAATCTGGCCGCCACCGATCTGCACGGCCAACTTAGCAACCGGTGCGTCGACTACCCGCTCTACAGCCAGGAACAGGTGGAAGACAAGCTGGTCGTGGCAAAGCTCTTCAACATCGCCGGCGGCGGCACCTGGTGGATCACCGAATACGATCCCAAGGACCACCTCGCAAGAGGCTATGTCACCGGCATGGACTACGACGAATGGGGCTACAGCTCCATCGACGAGATGGCCGAGCTGCGCTGGAACGGCATCCCGCGCATCGAGGTCGACCTGTACTTCAATCCAGCCCGGTTTTCTGAAATCGACTTCGAGACGGGGCAAGCCAGGAAATCCGAAACATCGGAAGACCAGGCCACGGGTGACGGCGGCGAAGTCCTTCCGTTGACCTCTTTCATCGAGGAGTTCGGCGCGAGCCTGTTGGATGCGGTCCGTGAGCAGAATCCGCCGGTGTACTGTGGTGATGTCAACCCGACCCGCGAAGCGGTGATGGATGGCCTGTTGCGCAATCCGTTCGGCGCCCAACGCGAAGTCGTCCAGGCCGTCACCCGTCTGTTGATTGACGAGGGCGAACCGGCTTCGGTCATCAATGCCGAAATGGGTACCGGCAAGACCATGATGGCCATCGCTGCGGCGGCCGTGATGCACCAGGAAGGTTTCGGCCGCTGCTTGGTCATCGCGCCGCCGCACCTGGTCTACAAGTGGCGGCGGGAAATTCGCGAAACGGTGCCTGGTGCCAGGGTGTGGATCCTCAACGGACCCGATACCCTCAAGAAGCTGCTGCAATTGCGTGCGATGCTGGAAAAGCCGACGGTCCCTGAGTTCTTCATCATGGGCCGTGTTCGGATGCGCATGGGCTTCAACTGGCGGCCCGCCTTCGCGGTGAAACGTGCATTGGTGGCTGAACCGATGGGCGGCAAGGTGGCGATGTCCTATGCCACCTGTCCGCGTTGTGGTGATTTCATCAAGGACGAGGAAGACCGGCCGCTGCCGGTCGAACTCGCGAAGCTCCGTCTGGATCGGGAGCGTACAAGCTGCAAGTCATGCGGTGAGCGTCTCTGGACCTTGGCGGCACGTGGCCAGGCGCAGAAATCGGCGCGAGACATGGTGAGCGAGGCCCTGACGCAGATCCCCACCATCGGGGGCAAGACGGCCGAAAGGCTGCTGGCCACCTTCGGCGAGGAAATGCTCTCCGGCATGTTGGGAGACAACGTCTACGAGTTCATCAACCTGATGAACGACGAGGGCGACCTGTTTTTCAGCGACCGCCAGGCCAAGCGCATGGAACGCGCCATGGCCAACATGGAGTTTTCGTTCGGCCAGGGCGGCTATCAGCCGACCGAGTTCATCAAGCGGTATCTCCCGCAGGGCTATTTCAGCCTGGCAGTGTTTGATGAGGCGCATGAGTACAAAAACGAAGGTTCTGCCCAGGGCCAAGCCATGGGGGTGCTGGCGCGCAAGTGCCGGAAGACCATCCTGCTGACCGGCACCTTGATGGGTGGCTATGCCGACGATCTGTTCTACCTGCTACACCGGCTGGATCCGGGGCAGATGATCGACGACGGCTACACCTACAACGCTCGCCGCAGTCTGGGCGGCGCCGGCATGGCCTTCATGCGCGAGCATGGCGTACTCATCGATGTATTCAAGGACACGAACGATGGCTCGCACCGTACCGCGAAGGGCAAGAGGCAGTCGCAACGCACCAAGAAAGGCCCTGGTTTCGGCCCCAAAGGGATCATGCGTTACGTGGTACCCATCACGGCTTTCCTGAAACTGCGCGACATCGGCGCCAACGTGTTGCCTCCCTACCGGGAGCACTTCGTCGGCGTGTCCATGCGTGAAGACCAGTATCTGGCCTATCGCAAACTGGAAGACACGCTCAGGACGATTCTGTCCAAGGCGCTGGTCTGTGGCGACACGAGCTTGCTCGGCGTGGTGTTGAACGTGCTGCTGGCCTGGCCGGATTGCGCGTTCCGTGACGAACTGGTGCGCCACCCGCGCACGCGGGCGCAACTGGCTTATGTGCCGGCGGTGCTACGGCCTGGTGAAGCCGGTCCCAAGGAAGAAAAACTTCTTGAGATCTGCCGAGCCGAAAAGGCGCGTGGCCGCCGCGTCCTGGTCTACACGGTCTACACGGGCACGCGGGACACCACCGCGCGCCTCAAGGCCCAGTTGGATCAGGCCGGTTTCAAGGTGGCCGTGTTGCGGGCAAGCGTGGATGCGAGCAAGCGGGAAGACTGGTTGTTCGAGCAGGTTGATCGTGGGGTGGACATCATCATCACCAACCCCGAGCTGGTGAAAACCGGCCTCGACATGCTGGAGTTCCCAACCATCGTGTTCATGCAGTCTGGGTACAACGTCTACACCCTGCAACAGGCCGCCCGCCGTAGCTGGCGGATTGGCCAGAAAGTGGAGGTGGACGTGTACTTCCTGGGTTACGAGGGCTCCGCCCAAATGACCTGCCTGTCGCTCATGGCCAAAAAAATCGCGGTGGCGCAATCCACCAGTGGTGACATGCCGGAAAGTGGACTCGACGTTCTCAACCAGGGCGGTGAGTCCATTGAAGTGGCCCTGGCCAGGCAGCTGGTTGGCTAATTCCTGTAGTCGATGCGTGCCCGGTTGTCCGGGTGCGCTGGCTGTTGCGATCTTGAACCTCCTTCGGGAGGTTTTTTTTCGTCCGCGAGATTTGATCGACTCATTGCTTGTTAAGATTCGGCGAGAATTGATAAAAACAGCAGGGATAAGCCGGCAACGACTGGGCGCTACGCCGTGGCTTGCATACCAAACAATGACTACAACGCATTCCAATGTCTCGCTATCCATCCAGATCGACGTATTCCTGTTGGCCCTGGAAGCACGCCAGTACAGTCCTGCCACCGTTTCCACCTATGCCATCGACCTAGCGCATTTAATGGAACGGGTTGGGGATGTCGATCCCACCGGGCTCTCAAGCCACGACATTCGCCGTGCCCTGGCAACGCTGCATGGGCGTGGATACCAGCCCAGAACTTTGGCGCGCACCCTTTCTGCATGGCGTAGCTTCTTCAAACATCTGGTGCATCTGGAGCTGGTTCAGGTCAATCCAGGTATCGGTATTCGCCCGCCCAAGGGAGACAAGAGGCTGCCCAACGCGCTTTCTGTTGGCGATATGGCGAAGCTCCTGGATGGACCTGTGGAGGGCGTTTTGGAAATTCGTGACCAGGCCATGTTCGAGCTGATGTATTCCTCCGGCCTGCGCCGCGCGGAGCTGATCGGATTGCACCTGGATAGTGTCGATCTGCGCGAGGGCGAGGTAAGGGTGATCGGCAAAGGGGGGCGCACTCGCATTGTTCCGGTCGGCAAGAAAGCGGTGGCGGCAACACAGCATTGGCTGGCCCGGCGTAGCGAGCTGGCGCCCGACACATCTGCTCTGTTCGTGGGTATACGGGGTGATCGAATCGGCGCCAGCGCGCTACGCCTGGCGTTGAACCGACTTGCTGAAAAGCGAGGGGTAATGGCGCGCGTGCATCCTCATGCTTTGCGCCACTCATTTGCCTCCCATATGCTGCAATCCTCCGGAAATCTTCGTGCCGTCCAAGAAATGCTCGGCCACTCCAGCGTGAGCACAACGCAGATATACACCCACCTGGACATGACCCATCTGCGCCGCGCCTACCAAGAGGCGCATCCAAGGGCATTGAAACGGAAACAGGCTGCCGAATCTCTCAGTGAAGAGGCAGAAACAGACGCAGCACATCAGCCCCCGGCGGTGTGAACAGCCAGCCAAGCGCGCCACAGTTGAGAACGACCGTGGCCCAGAAGGCAACCCGGAACGATAGCTTCCTGGATTTGTGGCGCAGCCGGTATTGAGCAACCAGCGCCCCAGGCCAGCCGCCGACTAGGCTGAGCAGGTGCAAGGTGCTCTCTTTGGTACGCCATCGCCCCCGCTTGGCAGCCGACTTGTCCACCGCGTAGGCGACATAGGTGATGAGGCTGCCGACCAGATAAAGGCCCAGCACCGCAATGGGCACCCTGCCCGCGATGGTGGACACAGCCACAAAAGCGAGGAAGGCGGTTGCCAGGGCAAGCGCGAATGTCTTGTTCATCACATCCCACGAAAAAAGAAGGCGCCTTGCGGCGCCTTTGAAAAACCGCCGTTGCGGCGGTCAGGGAGGTCGCCAGAATTGTAACTGAGCGGGATACACGAGCAAGCGCCCTGCGACAGCACCAAAAACGGCCGTTTTCGGGACGGGCCGCGCACCCCTCCCTTACCCCCTCTCTACCGCCCGCAAAACGACACACAACCCAGTGTCGTTATCTGCATCCCTGAATACTCAACTTACTCAGGGATATGGGACGGTCCCGTGATCCAGGGCCAGGTCGCCGCCCTGCCTCACACAAATTAATTAATTAATTAGTTAGTTCGTTAGTATGTTTGTTAGTTTATTCGTTGTGCTATAATTGGGGCGTCAACCACCCCGGAGATGCGCCATGCGCCCTGTCGAATTCACACCCGAAGAAATCATTGCCGCTGGCGAGGCGCTGCAAGTCGCCGGCCGTAACGTCACAGGTTTCGCCCTCCGCCAGCGGGTCGGCGGTGGCAACCCGAACCGGCTCAAGCAAGTCTGGGATGAGCACCTGGCCAGCAAAACCGCGACGCAATCCGAGCCGGTGGCCGAATTGCCCGTCGAAGTGGCCGAGGAGGTCGGCACTGTCACCAAGGCGCTTACCGAACGGATCTCAGCACTGGCCGTCGAGTTGAACGATCGGGCAGTGAAGGCTGCCGAGCGCCGGGTGGGGGAGATTGTCAGGGCCGCCGGCGAGCAGCGAGAGCAGGCCGAGCGCGAATTGGTCGACGCGGCACAGACGGTCGACGAACTGGAAGCGCGTTTGGATGAAGCGAGGACCGGGGCCGAGGCGTTGGAGAAACGCCTTTCTGAAGCTCTGGCAACTGGACAGGCGCAGGCTGTGGAACTCGCCCAATTGCGCGAGCGCCTCGCGGCCGCTGAACAAAGCGCTAAGTCTGCCAGTGAGCTGCACGTTACCGAGGTAACGCGGCTGAATGCGGCCTTCGAGGCGGAACGCGCACGCCACTTGCAAGAAGCCGAGCAACTGCGCGCCGAACTGGCCGAACAGAAACAAATCAGCAAGGCCGCAGTTGCAGATAGCGACAAGGTCCGTGCCGACCTGGCGATTGCCAAGGCCAAGATCGAAGACGATCAGCACGAGTTCGAACGGCTGCGCACCGACCTCGAAGCTACTCGCAAGGCAGCGGCGGTCGAGATTGATCAGCTTCGCGCCGAGTTGGCGACAGTGAAAGCCACCGCCGGCGCCGCCGAACTCACCCACCAGGAACAGCGCAAGACGGCTGCGCAGGAGGCCCACCGCGTGGCCGAGCGCCTGATGCGTGCCGAGACAGGCCGCGACGAGGCCCACAAAGAGGCTAGCCAGGCGCGAGAGGAAGTGGCGCGGCTGACTGGACAGGTCGAGGCCATTGAACGTCAGAACAGCGCGTTGATGGCTACGCTGGGGCAACAACAGAACGAAACGGCCAAACCCAGGAAATAAACCTGCATAGGAGTTAAGCCATGAGGAACATGAGCTTTGCGCTCACCACGGAACAAGTGATGGACGGTAACCACATGCTCATCGGCTACGCCCGCGTTTCGACCGCTGACCAGTCGCTGGATCCACAGATCAATGCTTTGAAGGCCGCAGGCTGCGAGCAGTTGTTCACCGACACGGCCAGCGGCGGCCGGATGGATCGCACCGGCCTCAAGGATGCCCTCTCCCACCTGCGCGCCGGCGACGTCCTGGTGGTCTGGAAGTTGGACCGCCTCGGCCGCACCACGCGCGGCATGCTCGAATTCGCCAGCAACCTGGAAACCCGGAAGGTAGGCCTGAAAAGCCTGACCGACCACATCGACACCACCAGCGCCGCCGGCAGGATGTTTTTCACGCTCATGTCCGCTTTCGCGGAGATGGAGCGCGAGCTGATCCGCGAGCGCACCCGAGCGGGTCTTGAGGTGGCCAGATCGAGAGGGAGGAAAGGTGGCCGGCCGCCGTCGCTGTCACCTGCTCAGATCGAAGCGGCAAAGATCATGCTCAAAGATCCGAACATGACGGCTGTGGCAGTGGCCAAGGCCTTCGGGGTGTCGAAAACGACGCTGTACCGGAATGTGGGGAAGGTGAAGCCGGATCGGAGTCCGGGCAGAGGATGAACCCACTAAGAATGCTCTTCGAGATCGAGCACTATATCTAGTGTTGACAATGAGTTTCCTAGCATCTAAATAGTGTTTCTTCCTAGGGGAGGAAACACATGTCACGCGATAGCTTTTACCAAGTTCCCGATGTTCCAGTCGCTGATCTGTTGCTCGACACTTTCAATCCTCGCATCCGGCACGGACAGGACCAGAACGATTGCATCCACCGGCTACTGCGAGATCGCGCCAACTTCATCAACCTGTGCAAGGACATCGCCACCCGTGGCCTAACCCCAGAGCACATCCTTGTCTCGAAAAATGCGGATGGGAAATGGGTGGTGCGGGACGGAAATCGGCGCGTGGCCGCACTGAAACTTCTTAATACGCCCAGTCAGGTGCACGCGGATACCGCACTGTTCAATACCCTGACCCGTGCCGCCGGTATGCCCGGCGTCAACATTCCGAGCCAGATCAACTGCTTGGCCTGCGATGATGAGCAGATCATCCGGGATTACCTGGAACGCAAGCACACCGGTGCAAACCAGGGCATCGGCCAGAAGAACTGGACCGCGTTGCTGAAGTCGTTTTTCAATATCCAGGCCGATGCCCGCGATGACTATAAGCGTGCCGCACAGTTGTTGCTCTGGTTGGAAGAGCACGAATATGGTGGCGTTGATGATGACTTCTACATCACCACCCTGCAGCGTGGACTCAACACCGACACCCTGGCTCTGATCGGTTTCGCAGTCCGTGACGACGACCTGGTGCCCATCCTGCCGGAACACCAGGCCTATGACCTGGCGGCCAGGGTGGTCCGGGCAATCGACTCAGGTGAGGTCAACGTCAAACGCGAAGAGGAGTCGGGATCCATAATTACCCCGGAGGCCCAACTGGCCTTCTTCACCGCTGTCCGCAATGAAATCGGCCCACCCATCACCGTAGCGACTCCGGCACCGGGCGATTCCGACCTGCAGCCACTGACCGAACGAGCCGGGATCAGGCCGCCAGCGGCGCCCGCAGGAAACCAGAGCGCCACGGGAACACCCTCCCCTGCGATTGGCGGTCAGTGGGGTGCCACACCCCCGCCGGCCTCTATTCCCACCCGCCTGCCTGCCAGTCCAGTCACGGCGCCAAGGGACCGAAAATTCCTGTTCGGTACAAGAAAGACTGCCTCGCCCGGGCTGAGCATCCCTCCCAGCGAGACAAAAGTTCAGACGATCATCGCCGAACTGCGCAAGCTGAACCCGCACGAAACATCGCTGGCCACGACGATGTTGCTGCGCGCCCTGATCGAACTGAGCAACGATTATTACCGTGCACAGCATGACCTCCCCCCCAAAGAACAGACGGCTCTGCACAAAAGCATTGCTCACACCGCCAACCATATGGGCGATGCCAACATCTTGACGGAACCTGAACACACCGTTGTGATGAACTACACCCAAGGTTCGGAAGGCATGCTGCACATCAGAACCATCCAGGCCTACATCCATAGCACAGAGCACCACCCAAACGGCCAGGCCCTGAACACGATCTGGGACGACATCAGTTGTTTCGTGCGCGCTTGCTGGAAATAATTTTCCGCGAAAAACTTGTGATAATAACTTCCGTGAAATTTTCACGCTATTATTCAAACCGAGTCGGGAGCGCTGACCTTATTGCGGTGCGTTGGGCGTTTGCCCACCTGGCTTACCTTCTTCCACAGGTCGCGCTTGCGCGGCCTGTTTCATTTGGAGCGGGACATGCATCTGCTGTACCTGGACGAATCTGGTTCGGTTACCGACCCCAATGAACAATACTTCGTCCTCGCCGGCGTCTCGGTGTTCGAGCGCGAAGCCCACTGGATCGAGCAGGAACTCAACAAGATCGCTGCTCGCTTTGTACCAGCCGATCCCTATGCAGTGGAACTGCATGGCTCTCCCATGCGCGCCGGCCGCGAGGGATGGAAGAAGTATGGCTTGCAGAATCGTCTCCAGGCAATCAAGGATGCCTTGCAGGTAGGGGTTGCGGACCGTCCCAGGAAGCATGTCAGGCTATTCGGCGCCGTGATCAAGAAAGCCTCCATCGTTGGGAGCGACCCGGTCGAACATGCCTTTGAGCAGATGACCAATCGCTTCGATCTGTTCTTGAAACGCCTCCATCACAAACATGGCGACTCCCAGCGCGGCATCATCCTTTTTGACAAGTCGTCGACCGAACGGCGCATCCAGACCCTGGCGCGCGAATTCAAGTACAACGGGCACAGCTGGGGACGAACCAAGAACTACGCTGAGGTTCCCGTGTTCCTGGACTCCAAGGCCTCACGACTTATCCAGCTGGCCGACTTGGTGGCGTTTGCCCTCTACCGATTTCACGAGCACAACGACAACAGCTTCTATGACGTGATCAAGCATTGTTTCGACAGCGAGGGGCTGGCGGAACACGGCCTATACGTCCGCACCTGACGCAGGAATTACCCCCGCTTCGTCAGCGAGGGGGCTTCATGTAGGGTCAGGTTGCCGTAATACATGGCCTCGCTGGCCATCGGCCTGGTCTTGGCGGTCGAATACTGAAGCGAAAACGCCTCCCCCTGGCAGCCTGCATACAGTTCTTGTATCTCCGGGCAATTATCGTAGGTCACCAGCCACGGCGTGCCGATTTGGGTGATTGCCGTGGCGATTTTGGCGTGGTCAGCAGGCTTGTAATGGTTGCGATAGAGTTGGCTGCCCTTGTGATAGTAAGGTGGGTCCAGGTAGATCAGACTGCGCGGGGACAAATCGGCACGCAGGCCGCCAATCAGATCAATGGCATCTTCCCGATATAAGGAGATATGCCGTTTGAGAGAGGCCACCTTGCGCACCCGCGCGACCAGATCAGTCTGGTTGTAGCGGGCGTCCAGGGCATACGGCCCAGTCTGGTCTTTCCCACCGATCACGCCGCCGGTCAATATCCCTGACCGGTTGGTCCGGTTGAGAAAAAAAGTGGCGAAGCCGACCTCTGTCTGGCTGTATTGGTCGGGTGCGGCATGGACAGCTTTCTGGCGCTGCCAGTTCTCCATGGTCACCGGCGTCTGGGCGATCAATCCAAGCATTTCCTCGGTATCGTTAAGCACGGCCCACCAGAAGGCATGGACTACTGGATCTAGGTCGTTGATCAGGATGTGGTCGACATACCCTCGGATCAATAAATAGATCGCTGCCCCGGCGCCGCCAGCATAGGGTTCCACGTACCAGCCACCGCTTATGCGGTTGTGGCGCATCAGTTTGGCCAGCCATGGACCGAGCCGTCCCTTGCCACCAGGGTATCGAAGTGGTGAGGCAAAGGTTCCTCCCTGTCCAACTGGCGATGTGTTCGTTCTCATGATGCCCCCCAATGCTTTTAAGCGAACTGTGGTCGATCAGCCGGATAAGCATCCCAGGTCTTCCCCTGGAACAATCGCCCGTTCGCTTTCTTGTGCCGTTTCACACCATCGGCGCCCCACCCTCCCCACTGCTTAAAGAAGAAGGCGGAGCCATGTGTCTCGGCCTGGATCTGCACGTTTTCTACCCACTCCGGCTGCATCGGCCGGGCCTTGTGACCTGACTCGCCACCGACGATCACCCAATGGATGCCGCTTAGGTTCATCTCGCCTAGATACTCCAGCAAGGGTTCTACGGAAAGAAAACGCACGCTGGCGTCGACCTGGCGTAGATGATCAACACGCGGCAACCCATATTGCCGGTCTTCCACGCTCACACCCAACCAGATGTTGGAGGGGCATTTGCGCGCGGCGAAGTAGGCGGGTAAACGCTCGGCTCTCTTGGTGAGTATCTGGTAGGTGTGCTGCGGGGTAGACCGGATGGTGTCCATCACCTGGTCGATGAAGGCATCCGGCACGTCCTCGTGGAACAGATCGGACATCGAATTCACGAAGAAAACCGTGGGGCGTTTGATTTTGAGCGGCTGTAGCAAGCGGCCTGGATGTACGGTCAACTCGAAACCGTTTTCGTAGCCGGCTGCCCCCATCGCCGTCAGGCGGCGAGCCATGGCCTCGGCGTAGCAATGCTTGCATCCGGGAGACACCTTGTCGCAGCCCGTCACCGGGTTCCAAGTTTTCTCGGTCCATTCAATCTTTGATGTTGTGCTCATAAGACCTCCATTCTGACAGGGCTGCGCCGGTCAATGCACATCACCACATGGTGATGATGGTAACTTTGTGATGTATATTGCACAATACACAAATGAGCCAAAGCCGACCGACCGAAGAAGCCTATGCCGAGCTGCAACAGGCCTACGACTTCTACAGCCTGGAGCTGTTCAAGAATCAGCTGCCGCACTGTCTGATCACCTTCCAGCGCCTGAAGAAAACTTGTGGCTACTTCTCGAGGGATCGCTTCGGCCGGCGGGATGGTCGCAAGACGGATGAAATCGCGCTCAACCCGGAATACTTCGCCGTGGTGCCGCCTGTGGAGGTACTCCAGACACTGGTGCATGAAATGACGCATCTATGGCAATGGCACTTCGGAAAACCAAGCCGCGCGTGCTACCACAACACGGAATGGGCCGAGCGGATGGAGGCCATCGGTCTAATGCCCTCCAGCACCGGGGGGCCAGGTGGAAGGCGCGTTGGCCAGAAGATGGCTGACTACGTGATTGCCGGCGGCAAGTTCGAACTGGCCACCGCACGCCTGTTTGCCACCGGCTTCGAGATCACCTGGCTGGATCGCTACCCTGCCATTCCGCCGGCGCGCATGCCGTCGATGACCAAGGGCAGCTCACCCGTTTCCGGCACAGGCGCCGACGTTTCCATCGAGCAAAGTGCTGGACCTCTCCCCGATTCGGCCTGGATAGCGCCAAGCGAGACACTGGCTCACCTGGTCGAGTCCCAGAAAACAGGCAACCGCAGCAACCGGATCAAGTACACCTGCCCTGGCTGCCAAAATAACGCCTGGGGCAAGCCAAAACTGAAGCTCATTTGCGGCGATTGCAACGTGTTGCTCATGGATGACGCTACCGACACATGTGGTCACAACTAAAATGTGTCAACATGCGTGCGTTGTCATGTAATCAACTTTGATATATATTGAGATCATGCAAGCCAGATACAAACGACCGTTCAGTCAGTTCGTGAAGAAGGCTCACAAGCCCTTGCAGCTTGCTATTGAGGATGCTGTTGAAGCGATTTGCGACGATCCTGA
>JAUXXW010000103.1 GCA_030684775.1 Pseudomonadota bacterium | reverse complement strand
ATTTGAAAATCTACAACCATCACATCCCACAAAGGGCTTTGCACCATCAAACCCCCATACAGGCGCTGAAAAAGTGGCAGGCGGATAAGCCCGAATTATTCGTCAAGCGCGTTTACAAACAGGCGGGACTTGACAGTCCGCCACACTTGGCACATAAAGCTGATGGAACGGCTTGTTCGTTCATGACAGTGCGCGGCCTAACGTAAAGTCAGCCCCACATATGGGGCAATGTTTGACCCCATATGTGAGGTGTAAGCTTGGTCGGTGTAACTAACCTCTTGATTTATCATGATCCACCTTGCTATATAGGGGTCATCGTCAATTCTTCTTATGCACCTGGACCATGACCGACCAACCGATGAAGCTTCGCGACCAGGTTCGCGACCGTATCCGTGTAAAACACTACAGTATTCGCACGGAGCAGGCTTACTGGGGATGGATTAAACGCTTCATTTTTTTCAATGACAAGCGGCATCCGAAGGATATGAGCGCTCCCGAGCTGGAGGCGTTTCTGACGCACTTGGCGGTGGTGGGAAAAGTATCGGCTGCCACGCAGACGCAAGCCTTGTCCGCTTTGCTCTTTCTCTACAGGGAGGTGCTGAAGATCGAGTTGCCCTGGCTTGATAACGTGACGAGGGCGAAGAAGTCGCAGCGCTTGCCGACAGTATTGACGGCGCTGGAGGTGAAGTCCCTTCTCGCGCGCCTCGATGGTACGCGTTGGTTGATGGCGAGCCTGCTTTACGGTACGGGCATGAGATTGATGGAGTGCTTGCGTTTACGGGTCAAGGACGTGGATTTCGCGCGTCGCGAAATCATCATTCGCGACGGCAAGGGGATGAAGGACCGGGTGACGATGTTGCCGGAATCCGTGATCGAGACCTTGCAAGCGCATCTGGGCAAGGTGAAGTTGGTTCATGAGGCGGATTTGCTGGCGGGATGTGGTGATGTGTGGCTGCCTTTCGCTCTGGATAGAAAGTATCCGAATGCCGGACGGGAATGGGGCTGGCAGTACGTGTTCCCAGCGTCGAAGCGTTCCATCGACCCGAGTTCCGGCAAGGAGCGGCGCCATCATCTCGATGAGAAGGTGTTGCAACGGGCGGTATCGCTTGCGGCGAAGGCGGCGGGGCTGGTGAAGCCGACGACCTGCCATACCTTGAGGCACTCCTTCGCCACGGAATTGCTGCAATCTGGCTACGACATCCGCACGGTGCAGGAACTGCTGGGCCATTCGGATGTGTCGACGACGATGATCTACACCCATGTGTTGAACAAGGGTGGGCGCGGGGTGGTGAGTCCGCTGGATAGGTGAAGGGAGGCGAATTGTTCGGCGTTGCGGTTGCTGCATGGGGTGTAAAAATCCCCCCCGGCCCCCCTTTGGGAAAGGGGGGAGTTGCCTCAGTCGGCGCCCCAGGTTTTCTCAATTCCATACGCGCGCGGCGCGCAAAAAAACGGGCCGGCGAAAGCCGGCCCGTTTCATTTGCTGAGGTCGTTCAGGATCAAACGATCAGCGGCACGATCATCAGTGCGACGATGTTGATGATCTTGATCAGCGGGTTGACGGCGGGGCCGGCGGTGTCTTTGTAGGGGTCGCCGACTGTGTCGCCGGTTACCGCAGCTTTGTGGGCCTCGGAACCTTTGCCGCCGAAGTTGCCTTCTTCGATGTACTTCTTGGCGTTATCCCAGGCGCCACCACCGGTGGTCATGGAGATGGCCACGAAGATGCCGGTGATGATGGTGCCGACCAGCACACCGCCCAGGGCTTGCGCGCCGAGGGTGAGGCCGACGATCACGGGGACCGCGACCGGCAGCAGGGAGGGAACGATCATTTCCTTGATGGCGGCCTTGGTCAGCATGTCGACGCAGGTGCCATATTCCGGCTTGGCCGTGCCGGCCATGATGCCGGGGATTTCCTTGAACTGGCGACGTACTTCCACCACCACGGAACCGGCGGCGCGGCCGACGGCTTCCATACCCATCGCGGCGAACAGGTAGGGCACCATGCCGCCGATGAACAGGCCGATGATGACCATGTGGTTGGACAGGTCGAAGGTCATGGCCTGGGCCAGGGGGTCGGTCAGCAGCGCCTTGGCGTTGATGGCGTGGGTGTAGTCGGCGAACAGGACCAGGGCGGCGAGGCCGGCGGAACCGATGGCGTAACCCTTGGTGACGGCCTTGGTGGTGTTGCCCACGGCGTCGAGGGGGTCGGTGATGTTGCGGATGCTGTCGTCGAGACCGGCCATTTCGGCGATGCCGCCGGCGTTGTCGGTAATCGGGCCGTAGGCGTCGAGGGCGACGATGATGCCGGCCATGGACAGCATGGAGGTGGCGGCGATGGCGATGCCGTAGAGGCCGGCCAGGTCATAAGCACCCCAGATGGCGGCGCAGACGGCGAGCACGGGGGCGGCGGTGGACTTCATCGAGACACCCAGGCCGGCGATCACGTTGGTGCCGTGGCCGGTGGTGGAGGCTTCGGCGATGTGGCGCACCGGGCTGAATTCGGTGGCGGTGTAGTACTCGGTGATCCACACCATGGCGGCGGTCAGACCGAGGCCGATGAGGGTGGCGAGGTACAGGTTCATCGAGGACACCAGCTCACCTTCGATCATCACGCCATCACCCATCATGCGCATGGTGATGGGGTAGAAGGCGACGGCGGCGAGGCCACCGGAGACGATCAGGCCGCGATACAGCGCGTTCATGATCTTGCCGCCTTCGCGCGCTTTCACGAAGTAGGTGCCGACGATGGAGGCGATGATGGCGAAACCGCCCAGTACCAGCGGGTAGATGACCGCTTCGGGGGAACCGGTAATCATCAGGCCGCCCAGCAACATGGTGGCGATGATGGTCACGGCGTAGGTCTCGAACAGGTCGGCGGCCATACCGGCGCAGTCGCCGACGTTGTCACCGACGTTGTCGGCGATCACGGCGGGGTTGCGCGGGTCGTCCTCGGGGATGCCGGCTTCGACCTTGCCCACCAGGTCGGCGCCGACGTCAGCGCCCTTGGTGAAGATGCCGCCACCGAGTCGGGCGAAGATGGAGATCAGCGAACCGCCGAAGGCCAGGCCGACCAGGGCGTGGGTGGCTTCACCGGTGGTGGCGCCCGCGTACATGGTGAGGACGGCGAAGTAGCCGGCCACGCCCAGCAGGCCCAGGCCTACCACCAGCATGCCGGTGATGGCGCCACCCTTGAAGGCGACGTTGAGCGCGGCGTTGAGGCCTTGCTTGGCGGCCTCGGCGGTACGCACGTTGGCGCGCACCGAGACGTTCATGCCGATATAGCCGGTGAGGCCGGAGAGGACGGCGCCGAGGGCGAAGCCGACAGCGGTTTGCCAACCCAGGGCCGCGTAAATGGCGACCAGCAGAATCGCGCCGACGATGCCGATGGTGGTGTATTGCCGGTTGAGGTAGGCCTGCGCGCCTTCCTGCACGGCGGCCGCAATTTCCCGCATTCGATCATTGCCGGTCGGCAACCCGTTGATCCACTTGATGGATATGACCCCGTATGCCAGGGCCAGACCCGCCGCCACGAGGGCGAACATCAGTCCTTCATTCATCGCTTCATCTCCTAGAAAGGCACCAAAAATCAAAGTTTCAAACGTCGTACCGCGCGGCGCTTGTGTAGCGCCGGCTTCCAGCCGGCTGTTTTTAAAGACGCCGGCAAGGATGCCGGCGCTACATGAAGTGCCTCGCCGGTTGCTTCGCTTACATCTGTTTACCCAACGCCAGCCCGCCCTCGAAACGCGTGCCGCGCTCGAAGCCGAAAATCTGTTCCAGATGCATTTCCTGGATCAGACCATCGACCGCCGCCTGGCCGTATTCCTTCTGGACTTCGGAAAGAATCAACTTGGCCGAGTTGGCGTTGTAGAAACCGCCGAAGTCGGCCTGCACTTTCAGCAGTTCGCGGGCGCGGGTGAGGGTCATGGGTGGCGAATGTAATCAAGCGCGCGGGTTATTAATACCCACGCGCTTGACATTGGTTAAAGCGTGAATTCCGGCAGTTTTTTCGCCACTGCCTGGTTCTTCAGGGTGACGTACTTGGGCAGGCCGTTTTCGTAGGCGGGATAGTCCTCGCCCTGGATCAGGCCGGACAGGTAGTTGCGGCACTTGTCGGTGATGCCGAAGCCATCCTCGCTGATGAAGTCGCGCGGCATGAATTTCTCGACGTTGGCCACGTCCTTCAGTTCGGCGGCGCCGATTTCCCACTTGTAGGGGGTATCGGACAGGCGCACGACGGTGGGCATCACCGAGTTGCGGCCTTCCAGCGCCAGATTGACCGCGGCTTCGCCCAGGGCGTAGGCCTGTTCGACGTCGGTCTTGGAGGCGATGTGGCGGGCGGCGCGTTGCAGGTAGTCGGCCACGGCCCAGTGGAACTTGTAGCCCAGCGCGTCCTTGATCATGTTGGCGACCACGGGCGCGGCCCCGCCCAACTGGGCATGGCCGAAGGCGTCACGGGTGCCCTGCTCGGCGAGGAACTTGCCGTCGGGGTAATGGCAGCCTTCCGACACCACGATGGTGCAGAAGCCGTGCTCTTTCACCTTGGCATCGACGGCGGCCAGGAACTTGACCTGGTCGAACTCGATTTCCGGGAACAGGATGACGACCGGGATGCCCTGGTCGGCGACCAGGCCACCGGCGGCGGCGATCCAGCCGGCGTGACGGCCCATTACCTCGACCACGAAGATCTTGGTGGAGGTCTTGGCCATCGACTTCACGTCGAACGAGGCTTCCAGGGTGGACACGGCGATGTACTTGGCGACCGAGCCGAAACCGGGGCAGCAGTCGGTGATGGGCAGGTCGTTGTCCACGGTCTTGGGCACGTGGATGGCCTGGATGGGGTAGCCCATGGACTCGGAAAGCTGGGAGACCTTGAAGCAGGTGTCGGCGGAGTCGCCGCCGCCGTTGTAGAAGAAGTAGCCGATGTCGTGGGCTTTGAAGACTTCGATCAGGCGCGCGTATTCGCGCTTGTTGGCTTCCAGGCTTTTCAGCTTGAAGCGGCAGGAACCGAAGGCGCCGGAGGGGGTGGAACGCAGCGCGGCGATGTCGGCGTCGGACTCGGCGGCGGTGTCGATCAGATCTTCGGTCAGGGCGCCGATGATGCCGTTACGGCCGGCGTAAACGGTGCCGATCTGGTCGGCGTGCTTGCGGGCGGTCTGGATGACACCGCAGGCGGAGGCGTTGATGACGGCGGTGACGCCGCCGGATTGTGCGTAAAAGGCGTTTTTCTTGGTCATGCGTGACTCTCCAGATTCGCGGATGCGCACGGCGCACCCTGCGTACTTAATGGATTCCGGTTTCGGCGGCGCGCTTGGCGTGGGCGTCTTCCTGCACCTTGAGCAAGGTAATCAGGCAGTCGCCGAGGTTGTCGTATTCTTCCTGGCCGGTGCCGAAACGGTCTTTGACGGAATAGAAGAACATGGCCCGGTAGGCGGCCAGTCCGGTTTTTGACAGCACGAAAGCGCAGCCGTCCTCTTTCCAGTACAGCGCCGGACAGAGCGCGAGTTCCCGGTCTCCTTGCGAGAGACGGATTTCCGTCTCAACGATCTGCACCTCGATGTCGCGGCCGAAACGCTCCTTCAGGTAGGCGTGCGTCAGCGACAGGTCGGATTCAGAGAAACCGGGGATGCTCATAATTACTTCTTCACCGAATCCAGGGCGGCGAAACAGCCGTCGCGGATGTCGTTGACCGAGCCGACGCCGGCAACCTTGAAGTACTTGGGCGCGCCGGCAACGCCGGTGTTGCCCCAGTCGGAGTAGTACTTGACCAGGGGTTCGGTCTGGGCGTGGTAGATGTCCAGGCGCTTCTTCACGGTTTCTTCATGGTCGTCGTCGCGCTGGATCAGGGCTTCGCCAGTGACGTCGTCCTTCATGTCGACCTTGGGCGGGTTGAACACGATGTGGTAGGTGCGGCCGGAAGCCACATGCACGCGACGGCCGGACATGCGCTTGACGATTTCCGCGTCGGGCACGTCGATTTCAACGACGGCGTCGATCGGCACGCCGGCGGCCTTCATGGCGTCAGCCTGAGGAATGGTGCGGGGGAAGCCGTCGAACAGGAAGCCATTGGCGCAATCAGCTTCCAGGATGCGGTCTTTCACCAGGCCGATGATGATTTCATCGGACACCAAGCCGCCCGCGTCCATGATCTTCTTGGCGGCCAGGCCCATTTCGGTGCCGGCCTTCACAGCGGCGCGCAGCATGTCGCCGGTGGAGATTTGAGGAATGTTGTAGCGTTCCTTGATGAAGTTGGCCTGGGTGCCTTTGCCCGCGCCGGGGCCGCCGAGAAGAATCATACGCATGAAAAAACCTCTTTAATTCAGTCCCTTGCGGGATGGGTGGGATTGGTACGGAAAAACCAGAGCGGGCAGTAGGGTATGCGCCCGGCCGGGTCAGGAACACTCAATTTTTTGTATTTGGTTATAAGGTCAGGTTATTGAGAACCATTTGCTGCGGTGCAGTATGGCGAACACTAGCTGGCATGCGCGCCCCTTGAAGCGCCGGCGTCTCGCCGGCCTGTTCATCCAATCAGACGAACGAGCCGGCGAGACGCCGGTGTTACAAGGGGTTCGGTTCAGCGTAAGCGGTTCATTCGCCCTGTTGGCGCACCAGCAGTTCGACGGTCATTTGCAGGGCGTCGAGGCGTTTTTCCAGTTGCTCCACGCGCTCGCTCGTTCCTTTGTCGAACTTGTTGGCGCAGGGGGTGCCCGCTTTCGGACAGGGGCGACCTTCGCCCATCATCATCTTGCCCGGCATCCCGGCGCCCATTCCCAACCCCATGCCAGGCTTGTTGCACGGCGGCTTGCTGGGCGCGGAGAGGTTTTCGGGAGCGGGCGCCGCAGCCGCTTCAGTGACGCTTGCGGGTGCGTCGGCGGCGGTTGCCGGCAGGGTGGTGAAGCCGGCCAGGGTCAGCAGGGCGAGCAATATGGTTCTCTTCATGGTTTTCTCCTCGGGGTGGGTAAGCGACTCGGCGGGCACGCCGCCGAGCAACCAAGACGTCTGGCGTCAGGGATTGGTTCCCGCCTGGTACAGCGCGCGCACTTTCTCCAGGTCTTCCGGCGTATCGACGCCCGGCGGCATGGCCCGGCCAGCTTCGATCACCATGATGCGGTGTCCATGCCAGAGCACGCGCAGTTGTTCCAGAGATTCGAATTCCTCGATCGCCGGCCGGGGCAGGGCAGGGTAGGCCTTGAGGAAGCCGACGCGGTAGGCATAGAGGCCGATGTGGCGGGCGATGGGGAGGCCCTCGGGAATTGCACCCCTCTCCCGCTGGGAGAGGGGCTGGGGGTGAGGGAACAAGGCAGGATCGGCCGGCAACGCTAAATTCAGCGCTGTTCCCTCTCCCCGCCCCTCCTCCGCAGGGGGAGGGAGATCGGCCCAGGCATCCCTGGCCCAGGGAATCGGCGCGCGCGAGAAGTAGAGGGCGTAACCCTCCTTGTCGGTCACCACTTTCACCACGTTGGGGTTGAACACCTCGGCCGCGTCGTGGATGCGGTGGCAAACCGTGGACATGGCGGCATCCGGGTGGGCGAACAGGGCCATGGCCACGGCATGAATCAGGGCCGGGTCGATCAGCGGTTCATCGCCCTGCACGTTGACCACCACGGCGTCATCCGGCCAGCCCAGCCGTTCCGCCACCTCCGCCAGACGATCACTGCCGGAGGCGCAATCGGGGGAGGTCATCACGGCGGGAAAGCCCCGTGCCTCGACCGCCGCGGCGACGCCTTCATGATCCGTCGCCACCCATACCCCGGCCGCGCCGCTGGCGGCCGCGCGCTCGGCCACGCGCACCACCATCGGTTTGCCGTGGATGTCGGCGAGCGGCTTGCCGGGCAGACGGGTGGAGGCGTGGCGGGCGGGAATGACGGCGAAGAAGGCGGACATGGCTGAAACAGGCTGAAAATGTGATGCGGCATTGTACGGGCAGCGCTGGTATGACTTACTCATGCTTGCCGTCGTAGGTTGGGCAAAGCGAGGCGTGCCCAACAAACCGCCGCGATGTTGGGCACGCCGCGCTTTGCCCAACCTACGAACTACGAACTTGTCCCTGCCAGTGGCTCAAGTTTTTCTTGTGGATGTCGATAAACCACTACATTTTCCCCTTATGAGCATGTCGCCCACCATGAATCCACAACTGCCCCGCCGCATGAGTCGCCAGTTATTGGCCGGGTTCGCGCTGCTCATCGTGCTGATGATCGGCCTGATCGGGCATGCGGTATGGCAGATCGGCGATCTGAAAGAGCGCATGCGCGACATCGTCGAACTGCGCAACCAGAAGATTCAGCTCGCCACGGATTTGCAGGAGGCCTCCTACAACCGCCACAGCGCCCTGGTCTATCAGGCCGTGGCCCGCGACGCCTTCGAGCGCGACGAATATTTCCAGCAATACATCAAATGGGGTTATCAGGTCGGCCTGGCGCGCACCACGTTGAAGGCCATGCCGCTGGATGACTTCGAGATCGACAACCTGAAACGGCAGGATGGTCTGGTGGCGCGGATCATCGACGAGCAGGAAATCATCAGCGATCTGGCCGCGCGCGGCGTGATGGAGGAAGCATTAGCCCGCCTGGCGGCGGATTTGCGGCCGCTCAATCTGGAATACACCGAGATCGTCGAGGCCTTGCGCCGTTACGAGCGCGACCTCATACGCGCCGCGTTGGAGCGGACGCAACTGGCGACGCAGAACGCCATAAGCTTGCATCTGGCCCTGGGTGGCGCGCTGATCCTGTTGGCCCTGTTGATTTCCGAAACCACTCGGCGCCTGCTGCGGCGCGATGCCCTGACCATCTTCGACCAGATGCACCAACTGAAAAAAGTGGGTAGCCAACTCGAACACGAGGCCACGCATGACCCGCTCACCGGCCTGGCGAATCGGGTGTTGTTCTATCGCCGCCTGGAGGAAGCCATGGCGCACGCGGTGGAAGAGGAGTTCTCACTCGCCATCATGTATATCGATCTGGATGATTTCAAACAGGTCAACGACATCCATGGCCATGCCGTCGGCGATGCCCTGCTTCAGGTCGTGGCGGGTCGTCTGCACCATGTGGTGCGGGTGGCCGATACGGCGGCTCGACTGGGTGGGGATGAATTCGCCCTGTTGTTCGTCGGCGTCCAGGAAACCAGAGAATGTCCGCCCTTGTGCGCCAAAGTGGAAAAGACCATAGGCCAGCCGGTGGATATCGATGGCCTCCGGCTGATGCCCGCATGCAGCGTCGGCTACGCGCTCTATCCTCGCGACGGTGACAGTCTGGATGAGTTGCTCAACGCGGCGGATACCAGGATGTATCAGGTCAAGCGGGCAAGGAAAGAGAAGCGGGCGTAGGAGCGGACCGCGTCCGCGATAACCACGGTGGCAATCGCGGACGCGGTCCGCTCCTACAAAACCAGCGCCAGCAATAACCCGCTTTCCACCCACTCCACCCCCGCGCCCAGCGCGTCTCCCGTCATCCCACCCAGGCGCGCGCGCAGATAGGCGCGCCAGCCGAGAATCAGCAGCGGCGCGGCGAGCAGGGCGGGTGCCTGGATACTTGCCAGGGCCAGCAGCGTGGCCCACAAACTCACGCCGCCCAAACCGATGTTCCAGGCGAAACGCTCACCCAATCCGGGCTTGATCGAAGGCAGTCGCGCCCAGAGCAACGGGCCCAGGCGCGCCCAGGCGGGAATCAGCAGCAGCGGCCAGAACAGCCCGGCTTTGGCCAGCAGCATCAGCAACACCAGCTTGCTCAGAAGCTGCGCGACCAGCGCGGTGACGCCAAACACGCCGAGATGCGGATCGGCCAGCACGGCCAGAAGGCGATCCTTGTCGCCATGCGCCGCGCCCAGCGCATCCGCAAGATCGGCGAGGCCGTCCAGATGCAGCGCCCCGGTCAGACTGATCCAGGCCAGCAGGCCGAGCAGGGCGCCCAGCCAGGGATCGACTTGCGTTCCCAACCACACCGCCGCCGCGACCAGCGCCCCGAGCAGCAGCCCCACCAGGGGAAACCAGATCGCCGCGCGCGCCAGTTCCTCCGCCTTGAAATCCGCCAGAGTGGGCGTCGGCAGCCGGGTCAGAAACTGGATGGCGAGTATCAGTGCGCGCATGAGTCGTAGGATGTGGTGAGCGCAGCGAACCGCATCATGGCAACCGAGGTTCGCACGCGGAGTTCAGCGACAACAGAATCGGCGCCTCGCCCGCCAGTAGTGAAACCTGAAAATGTGCGGCTTCCGGCAAAGCGATTCGATACACATGAGAAGCGGGGAGGCCGAGCAGTTCGACCAGCAAGGCGCGCATGACCCCGGCATGGGTGACGAGCAAGCGATTGCCGCCGCTCGCGTCGGCCAGCCATTCTTCCCAACCCGCGCGGACGCGTTGGCGGACTGTGATCAGATTTTCACCGCCGGGCGCGGCCACCGTGCCGGCGGAGGATCGGAACAGTTGATGTTCGACTGGCTTGAGCCGCGCCGCTTCTTCCGGCGTCAGGCCTTCCCATTCGCCGAAGGCGATTTCCTGAAATGCCGGGGAAACGTGTAGCGGTATTTCCAACCGCTCGGCGAGCTGTTGCGCGAACACCCGGCAGCGTTGCAGCGGCGAGGTGGCGACCTGTAGGAGCGGACCGTGTCCGCGATCACCCGCGTCAATCTCGCGGACACGGTCCGCTCCTACGGTGGCCCGCGTCGCCGCCTCCATCTGCCCCCAGCCCAGTTCGGACAGCGGGTCATCCTGGCGACCGCGATAGACGAACGGCCGCCCCGCGACGGCGCCGTGGCGCAGCACGGTGACGACGGTGGCACCTTCAATTTCCATGCTCATTGCCGCCGCTTTTTCCCGCGCTCACCCCGGCCTCCGCGAACGTCGCCATGCCGCCATGCAGTTCGCAAGCCAGACGCAGCAGCGGCAGCGCCGTCGCCGCGCCACTGCCTTCGCCCAGGCGCATTTCCAGGCGCAGCAGCGGCTCCGCGTCGAGCGCGGCGAGCAGGCGGGCATGGCCGGGTTCCGCCGATGCGTGGGCGAACAACAGCCAGTCACGCACACCGGGATTCATCCGGCAGGCCGCCAGGGCGGCTGCGGTGGTGATGAAACCATCCACCAGCACCGGCAAACCCTGTTGCGCGCAGGCGATATAAGCGCCCGCCAACGCCGCAATCTCGAAACCGCCGAGACAGCGCAGCGCGGCATGGGCAAGGTCTACAGTCCCCCCCTTTACCAACGGGGGGTTAGGGGGGAATTGTTCGGGTTGCGCTGGTGCCACGCCAGAAATCCCTGATGAAGCCCCCACCCTTCGGTACCCCAGCCCCCCTTTAGAAAAGGGGGGAGCAAAACCGTGCAACGCCAGCGCGCGGTCGATCACCACCGCCTTGTGGTTCACCCCCTCGCTATCCAGCCCGGTGCCCGGCCCCGCCAGTTCCCTTCCCGGCAAGCCCAACAACGCGCAGGCCAGGGCCGCAGCCGCCGTGGTGTTGCCGATGCCCATCTCGCCGCCGATGAACAGATCGCCGCCGTTGGCGATTGAACGCTTCACCGTGGCGTGGCCCAGGTCCAGGCAATGCACCAGTTGCGCCTCGCTCATCGCCGGGCCTTGGGTGAAGTTGGCGGTGCCGTCGCCGGCCTTGGCCCAGAGCACGCCGGGCAGTTGCGCCTTCGCCAGGGTGCCGGCATCCACCACTTCGAGATGGGCGCCGGCCGCGCGCGCCAGCACGGAAATCGCCGCGCCGCCGTTGACGAAGTTGGCCATCATCTGCTGCGTGACTTCCTGCGGGAACGCCGACACGCCCTCCGCCACCACACCGTGATCGCCCGCGAAAATTGAAATACACGGGTGGTCGATGCGCGGCTTTACCCGGTATTGCATGGCCGCCAGTTCCACCGCCAACTGTTCCAGACGGCCCAGGCTGCCGGGCGGCTTGGTCAGATTGTCCTGGCGCAGGCGGGCGACCGCGCGCGCGGATTCATCGAGGGGTTTGACGGGTTGTTGCCACCAGAGGGTCATGGGTTTTCCTTGTTCATCAGACGTTGGGCAATGGCGTAGGTTGTGCAATGGCGTAGATACTCTGTTCGCCGTCAAGGGTGAAAGTGGTTATTTGGCTGCCACTTGAGTCATGACGAAGAACTTTTCACCGACAAACGGCGTGTTGCTATG
>JAUXXW010000098.1 GCA_030684775.1 Pseudomonadota bacterium | reverse complement strand
GGTCTTGCGCGGCGTCGGCGCCTTGCCGGCACTGTCGCCGGCGCCGACGCGGGCGAGCGCGGTTTTGCCGGCGTTCGGCGCGGTGGCGGCAGCGGCCAGGGCACTCGTGGCCGGGTTGCCGCCGTCGCTGTCGCCTCCCTGGCCGCTGGTTGTCTTGCTGGAGTGCGGCGCGCTACCGGGCGCGGCACTGGCCAGATTGCCGGCGCCGGAACCACCGCTCGCCGCCGCGCTCTCGCTGGCCGTGCTGGTTTCGCTGCCGGCACCCGCGTGGGTTGGCCCGGCGGCGGCCACCACGGCGGGCTGTCCGCTGCCGGCGGCGGTGGCCAGGCTGGCCGGGCTGCCCTGGCCCGCCGTGGCCGCGCTGTGGCCGGCCATGCCGCTGAGCTGGCCGCTGGCCAGACTGCCGTTGCCGGCGGGCAGCGTGGCCGGGCTGGAGAGGACGCCGGCCATGGTCAGGCGCACGCCTCGGGGTTCGCCGCTGGATTCGACGGCCATCAGGGCGCCGGGGTTTTGTGAACTGAAATCGCTCGCCTGCACGCTGTGGCCGCCACCGCTGGCGGCGCGATTCAAACTACTACCGGCGGCGGCGCTGGCGGATAGCGCGGCCGCCGCGAGGTTGCCGGAGGCGGCGGCACTGCCGGCCAGCGCATCGCTGCCCTGAGCGCCGGCGCCGCTGTTGGCGGAGAGTGCCTGGGTCTTGCCGAGGCCTTGCGCGGCGGCCAGGGCGATGCCGGGGTCGCCACCGCTGGCCGCGCCCATACCGGCGCCGGCCTTGCTACCTGGCTCGCTCAGTGAACTGGCCGCGCTGGCACGGGCGGCAGCCGCCGAACCGGCGGCACCGGGTTGAGAGCTGGTGGCGGCCAGTTTGGCGGGCGCGGCGCGACCGATGGCCTGGGCCAGGTCGACACCGAGGGCGCGCGCGTCCGGCAGGGTGACCGCGGGGGTGTCCTTGGCCGGCCGGGCCTCGCTTTTCCATTCCGCTTGCAGGGTGTGCGGCTCGCGTGCCCGCGGTTTGACAGGTTTCTTCTTGGCCAGGCGTTTCTTTGCTTTCACCTTGCTGGCCTTGGGTTTCGCCTCGACATGGCGTTGTTTCGGCTGCTTCACGGCGGGCGGCGGCTCCAGCTTGACCTCGAAGGTCAGCGGTGGCGGCAGGGGCGGCGGCGCCTGGCTGAGGCCAAGGAACACGCCCAGATGCAGCGCGGCGCTGCCGATCAGGGCGACCCAGTGGCGCGGCTCCAGGCGGGCCAGTACCGGGCCGAGACGGGCAAGCAGCGCGGCCGCCGGTGCGAGAACGGCTGGAATCACTTTTTCCCCTGCGGGGCGGCGGCGGTGACGAAGGTGAGCTTGGCTACCCCGGCGCGGCTGGCGGCGGCCATCACCCCGGTGATGCGGCCATAGGGCACGCCGGTATCTGCGCGCAGTTGCAGGGTGAGTTCACCGTTTTTATCCATTTCACCTTTCAGGCGCGCTTCCAGGAGCGTCAGGTCGATTCCATCGCGGCCGAGAAACACCATGCCATCCGCCCGCACGCTGACCACCAGCGCGGGCGCGGGCTTCAACGCCGCCACCGGCGAGGTTTCCGGCAGACGCACTTTCACCGATTGCAGGATGAACGGCGCGGTGACCATGAAAATCACCAGCAGCACCAGCATCACGTCGACCAGCGGCGTGACGTTGATCTCGCTCATGGGCTGGAAATCGGAGTCGTGGCGGATCGCCATCTCAGGACTCCTTCTTGCCTTCGGGTTGGCTGGCCAGGCTGAGGAAGTCGTTGGCGAAGCCTTCCATCTCGGAAACCATCAGGCGGGTGACGCGCACGCCATAGTTGTAGGCAAGCACGGCGGGAATCGCGGCGGCGATGCCGATGGCGGTGGCGAGCAGCGCGTCGCCCACCGGGCCGGCCACCACTTCCAGGCCGGAGCCGCCGGACACGGCGATGTTGCCCATCGCATTCATGATGCCCCAGACGGTGCCGAACAGGCCGACGAAAGGCGACGTGCTGCCGATGCTGGCGAGCAGCATGAGGCCGGCTTCCAGCTTGTGTTGCTCCTTCTTCACCTGCTGCGAGAGGCCGCGTTCCAGCACCGCTTGACGGTCGCCCGCGTGCGCCAGGGTCTGGCGGTCGCCGAGTGAGTTCAGGGTGTCGAATCCCGCCTTGGCCAGCCGCGCCAGCGGGCTGTCGGCCTGCTTGGCGACAACCTCCGCCGCTTCCAGATCGGCGGCCTGCCAGAAGCGCTTGGCAAAGGCGGCATTGGACTTGCGCAACTGCCATTGCAGCCAGCCCTTGGCGAAGATCATCGTCCAGGTAATCAGAGAGAACAGGATAAGGACGGAGAGCGCCAGATTGACGGCGGTGGAAGCGGAGAACTGGAACATGAGAGGCACGCGCGGGGTAGGGAAGGCGGGCCGGATTATAAGGGAGTGCTTATAGAGCAGGCTCACGCGGACATCAAACCGGGCAATCCAGGCATCGAACTGTGGCGCGGACGTTTTTTTCATTTTCTTCTTGACTACTTACAACCCCGGGGTCTGCAATCCCGGACGACTCATCCGTTGGATGCCGTAAGGATCAACAGGAGAAAAATATGAAAAACATCGTGGCATGCAAAGTGGCTGCCGTCTTGTCGGCGGCGCTGTTGTTGCAGGGCTGCGCCAACGGCCCGGAAAACCGGGCACTGTTTGGCGGTGCCTTGGTCGTCGCGGGCGTCACGCCCTCGGACGACATCCTGCAAACCTATTACCTGGGCGTGTTCGATCCCACCGAGCAAATCCCGCAGACCGTCTACCGGGTGCGGGTGCGCGGCCAGGCGAACCTGCTCAGCCGCACCCACTTCGCCAGCGGCTGGGTGCCCGCTTCCCTCATCGACACCCTGAACGGCGCCGATCTCAACAACATATCCGGCGGCGCCAAGAACAATTCGACCGGTAAACCGCTGCTCGCCACGCCCTATCGCAACCGCCGCCTGGTGATGTTCGGACCGGAAGGCTTCCGGGAGGCGCCCAAGGACCACCGCCTGGTGATCGTGATGGGCTCGACGCCCCAGGATTTCTTCTCAGCCGTGGATTCCGCCCTGGGCTCGATCGCGGAAGTGCAACTGGACAGCGACACCAGCCATCTGCGCCAGGCTTTGCTCGAAGGCTGGGTCAATGCCGTCCGCCAGGAACAGGCACTAAGCGATATCAATAAAAAGTACAGCGCCAAAGCCGAATAACCTGACCGGCACCAAGGAGATACCAATATGTTCGCCAAGCACCCACTCGCCTTGCTCATACTGCTCGCCCTGGCCGGCTGTTCCAGCCTGCACGTGGACGTGGACGTCTACAAGGGGCCGTTGATTAACGAACCCGATATCCAGCTCGAACAGGTGGCCTCGCTCGCGCTTTCCGCGCGCCCCCTCATCAGGACGATGATTCAGGACACGATCTCCGGCGGCTACGATCAAGGCAGCCTGAGCCCCTACGCCCGGCAGATCAGGGCTTCGCTGGAAGAACTGGCGGCCATGATCGACAACGATGGCAGTGTCAGCACCCTTCTTTACAGCCTTGCCGAGGATATTCACGACGAAAAAGACGTGCGGCAACTCCCCGATCTTTTCACGCGGGCGGATGCACGGCTCGCGGGCCAGGCGGCCTCTCTGGGCAGCCGCGAACGGCTGGCGGAAATCTATGCGCGGCTGCTCGATGAAACCAGTTATTGCGGCGAAATCGACCGCTACCATCGTCATGCGGCGGACAGGAAATGCGCCGACAACAAAGCAAAACAAACCTTCGCCATCGAGCGGGATGTGCGGCAAACCTGGTTGGCGGAGCATGCCCTGGCGAAGCTGAGCAAGGCGCCGGGATTCGACAAGGACAGGCTGGCCTCAGGTTTGAAAGAACTGGCCGACACGGCGAGTCATCCGAATTCCTGCGCCGATGCCGACAATTTCCTCAGAGGCATGGCCACGCGGCCAATGCCGGACGCACTGAAAGCGGCCTTCGAAGTTCAGCCTCAAGCGCTTTCCGCTACTGCTACTGATGCGGATAAAAAGGCCTATCAGGATAAATTGAACCAACTACAGCACGACCGCGAGGCCTCATTCGCCTGCCTGGAAGCCCTGGCAACAGTAAATCCCGGTGAACTCGCCGCAACCATCAAGGCCACCGGCGGCGAGAATTCCGAGGCATTCGCCGCCGCCCTCCCGCTTGCGGCGGCCTGGACGACGCGGCAGGCGGTCGCCAACCTCGACATCAACAAGGCCAGCCGGGCCGTCGAGGAAATCAGGCTGTTGGCGCAAGACCAGCCGAAAGCCGCGCTTACCGCCACAGTCGCCTGCACAAGCGGAAAAAGCGGCGAATCGAAAGACCAAAAAAAGAAATGCAAGAAGAAGCTGCGCACCGAACTGACCGCGTTCGCCGAGCGGGCACGGGGGCAGGGCAATCACTCGAAACTGTTCCTGAGCCTGCTGGACGAGGAAATGGCCACGCGGTACGGTATTTCCCCGCCCTCGCCCAGCGGCGCGGAAGCACACAAAAAACTGCGCAAGGCCATCGAAACCTACTCACTGATCCTGCAAACCATTGGCAATTCCATCCTCAGCCAGGCCAACGAAATACGCCGTCTCGACGAGTTGAATGACGATGAACGTAATGACCGACTAAAGGAGCGGGAACAGGCGGTCTGGAGAAGTGTCGGCATGGCCAGGCTGAGTGTGCTGGCAGCGGTCAAGAAGCGTGCCGGCGATCAATGGCTCTTTCAGGACAAGCTGCCTGGCAAATTGCTGGAGGCACTGAATGAGACGGATAAACAGTCTTCCGCGGCAGCCTCGATCCTGTCTGAGGCCATTCCCGTGTACCAGAAGGCGGCCGCGTCGTTGGAGCAGGCGAAAACGGCCTTCGACAAATTGGCGGATACCGCCTGCAATCTATCCGAGGGAACAGCGACCGCATTGCTGGATGCCTGTCTGGGTAAAGACAGCAAGGAACACAAGTTGCTCGTCGAGGAGTTGCCCGGACAAGACAAACCGATTGCCGATCCCGATAAGGTAATCAAGTTGCCCGACCTGCGAAAACTGGTGAAGAGCCTGGTCACGCAACTGGAGAAATGGAAAGCGGACGCGGCGCTGTTCCAAATATGGAAGGCCCGCCTGGAAAATGCCGAATCCCTGCTGGCCGGTCTGGATAA
Source organism: Pseudomonadota bacterium (assembly GCA_030684775.1). GTDB lineage: Bacteria > Pseudomonadota > Gammaproteobacteria > Burkholderiales > Thiobacillaceae > PFJX01. The sequence continues at coordinate 30,049 of JAUXXW010000098.1, read as the reverse complement.
GGTCAAAGTGGAAAACCCTCGGGAAGCCGTCGACCTCGCGGTTTCCCGCCTGCGCGGCTTGCAGGTGGAAGCGACACTCGCGGGCGATGACGAACAGCGCCAACGTATCGAGGAAGCCATCCAGATACTCCTGGCGCACCGGGCCGGCATGGTGCCCCTGGTGCCGGCCGCCTCCTATCTGCGCAATAGCCTGCCGGCCACTTCCCTCCAGGGCATCTCCGAGAGAGACGATTCCAACATGTTGTGGCAAGCCTTCAAGCGCGCCTTCCCCGACACTCAACCCAGTGGCGAGGATAAATTGCGCCAGGACATGGACAAACAGTATTGGCAGTCGGTCAACCGGGTGCGCGTGAGCGGTGGTGGCAGCGTCAACCAGGTACTGGCCAAGGACGACGTCGGCAACTGGTATGTGAAAAGCTACGATACCGACAAGAAAGCGATTTTCCAGACCATGAAGAAGCTCGCGCTGTTCAACTTGGCCGGTCAGGTGCCCGCACTCGGCGCCCTGCGCACGCAACTCGCCGAGACCAAGGGGCTGGAAATGGACAGCCTCAAGCTGAGCGATCTCGGCATCGGGGTGCCCGCGCCCGCGACGCCGGCCGGCGAGTCCACCGACCCGCTGACGGCGGCTCAGCCCACTCCAACCGAAACGGCGGCCAGTACACCCAACGGCACGGCGGCGGATGTCTACAAGGCGGCCCTGATCCGCTATTCCAAGGTTGTCCTCGACGTTTATCAGGATTTGCAATGCGGCAGCAAGACGGGTGGAACGGCTGATGGCGATGGCTGCGAGGGTGACCGGTTGACCACGAAAGCGCTGGAAGACCTGGGCAAGAAGGATTTGAAGACCCTGGATGGAGAGGTGGTCCAACTGCTCGGCACCCGGACGACAGCCTGCAAACCCGATGTCGCGAACACGGCTTGCACCACCACCGCGAGCGCCCCGGCGACTGCGACGGCTTCGGCACAGGCGGGAACGCCGAGCACCGCTACCTCCGTGGCGACCGGCGACCGTGCCCGCTTCGAAGCCCTTTCCAGCCTGGCCTCGAAACACGCCGCTGCGCTCAAACGCCTGATGGCCGACATGGAAACCATCAGTGCGGCCATCGGCAAACCCTTGCGGTAATCCCGAATGACCATAAGCCGAGCCTACGGAGGCCGCTATGTAGCGTTGGCGTTGTGTCCCGCGGGGACGGTATCTTCTACGTTCCGCTCGCCGTCTTCGTGGGTCTGATCAGAAGGACGAAGCCGGCGCTACGTGCCTGCCTTGGCTAATGGGCAGGTATCCAACCTCGATTCAAAGTGGCGCGCCAGGCGGCTACAGCCATGTTTCCAAGGTGGATGCGGAACGACCTGCCTGGCTGCGGCTTTCTCAGCCGTGGCGGCTGTTTCGAACGAGCACCTGGGTGGCAATGGGCGAGTGCGCACCGGGTGCCAGCGGTATGGCATTACGATCTGGTGAAAACGGGCGTGCTTTATCCCCTCGGCTGCTACTTGTCGGGCAAGGCATGTATCGGCATGAGCAACGCCTTTCCTGATTAGCAAGCTGCCTCGGCTGAAGCATGGATTGAAGCGTAGGTTGGGCAAAGCGAAGCGTGCCCAACATGGCGGCGGTTTGTTGGGCACGCTGCGCTTTGCCCAACCTACATCGCTTATCCAGCCAGCCAGCCCATCACCAGCATCGCCGCCAGCAGGCCGGCGATCACGCCCAGCCAGCGGTTGCGCGCCTGTTGCTGGCGCAACATCAGCGCCATGCCGGCTTCCAGTTGCTCCAGGCGGTCCGCGCGCAGGGCCTGGTGCGCGAGGCGCGGCAGTTGCGGGATCAACGCGCCCCAATAGGGCGCTTCTTCCTGGAACGTGCGCAGCCAGCCGCGCCAGCCGATCTGCTCGTTCATCCAGCGTTCCAGGAACGGCTTGGCGGTGGACCAGAGATCAAGGTCGGGGTCGAGATCGCGGCCGAGACCTTCGATGTTGAGCAGGGTCTTCTGCAGCATCACCAGTTGCGGCTGGATTTCCATGCCGAAGCGGCGCGAGGTCTGGAACAGGCGCAGCAGCACCTTGCCGAAGGCAATTTCCTTCAGCGGCCGGTCGAACACCGGCTCGCACACCGCGCGGATGGCCGCCTCGAATTCGTCCACCCGGGTACCCGCCGGCACCCAGCCGGCATCCAGGTGCGCCTGCGCCACTTTCTTGTAATCGCGGCGGAAAAAGGCGAGGAAGTTCTGCGCCAGGTAATTTTTGTCGCCATCGGTGAGCGTGCCCATGATGCCGAAATCGAGGGCGATGTATTTGCCGTCGGGGGTGACCTGGATGTTGCCGGGGTGCATGTCGGCATGGAAAAAACCGTCGCGGAACACCTGGGTGAAGAACAACTCCACCCCGGCCCGGGCCAGACGGGGAAAATCGATACCCTGTCGGCGCAGCTCGTCGGTGCGCGAGATGGGCGTGCCGTCCATCCAGCTCATCACCATCACTTCCGGGCCGCAGTAATCCCAGTACACCTCGGGCACCACCAGCAGCGAGGAGGTGGCGAAGTTGCGGTGCAGTTGCGAGCAGTTGGCGGCCTCGCGCATCTGATCCAGTTCGTCGCCCAGGTGCTTGGCGAACTCGGCTACCACTTCGCGCGGCTTCAGACGCTTGCCGTCCCACCAGAGCAGTTCGACCAGATGGGCGAAGGCGTCGAGCAGCTTCACGTCCTGGCCGATGACTTTCTGGATGCCGGGGCGCAGCACCTTCACCGCCACCGCTTCACCAGTTTTCAGCCGCGCCTTGTGTACCTGCGCCACCGAGGCGGAGGCCACCGGAGTCGGGTCGAACTCGGCGAACACCTCGGCGGCATCACGGCCGTAGGCGTGGTGCAATACCGCCAGCGCCTGCCGGCTGGGGAAGGGCGGCACCCGATCCTGCAGCTTCGCCAGTTCGTCGGCGATGTCCGGCGGCACCAGATCGCGGCGGGTGGAGAGCATCTGGCCGAACTTGATGAAGATCGGCCCCAGCGATTCCAGCGCCAGGCGCAGGCGCTCGGCACGCGGCGCGGATAGCTGGCGCCAGAAGAACAGGGTCTGCACCAGCCAGCGCACGAGTTTCACCCGCTCGTGGCCGAGGAAAAACTCATCCAGACCGAAACGGCCGGCGGTGAGGCAGATACGCAGGAGGCGGAAGAGGTACATCAGATGAGGTTCAGTGGTGAATTAAGCGGCATAGCGTTGAATTTCGACTTCCACATGGCGGATAAAACCCTGTTCCGCGTCCGCATAGACCCGGCGGGCGGTGACTTCATCCAGGTAATACTCGCCGCAGTCCTCGCAAATCTCGGCGGGTACGTCGCGGATAACCAACACGCTTTCATCACGTTGCAAGGTCACTGTGGTTTTTCCTGGGTGGGTTTCACCGGTCTTGCAGATGCTGCATTTCATTGCCGGTTTTCCAGCAACGCCAGCCGTGCCTCAAACCGATCCGCGTCCTCGCGCAGGCGGTCCACTTCGGCGATGAAGTCATGCACGGCAAACGGCTCGGCCAGCATGGCCTGTTCGTAGACGGCGTATTCGGCGAGGTTGCGGCCGGCGGATTCGACCGCCTGGGCGCGCCAGCCGGTGAGGCCCTGGATGAACTGGTCGACGCGGCTGGCGGCGATGTCGCCGAGGTACGGCCGCAGCGCCAGCACCCAGTCGAAATCGGCCAGGGCATGGGCGAGATCGGCGGCGAGCACGCCGTCACCGGCCACCCGGAACAGGTCGCCGAGCTTGCCTCCGCTTAGCCATTGCGGCACGGCGGAAAGATCGGGAAAAAGCTGCACGTCGGCTGCTGCCTCCGCCGAGGCGGGGACAAAGCCGCCGTCACTTTCGATGCGCAGGGAGAGCGGCAGCAGTGGCAGAACCAGGCGCACGCACTTGCCGACGTGGCGCACCAGCCGCGTTTTCGCGGTCGGTTGCTTGTCCAGCAGGGCGTTGAGGGCGGCGGTAAAAAGGAAGTCGGGGGTGGCGTCAGACATGGCCGGATTGTATGCGAAACCCCGATAATCCCGCCCCGGCCTACTTCTTCCCAGTTCCTATGAATATCGACGGCATTCCCACCCGCACCATCTGGCCCGTCGGGTCTCCCGCTGACGGCGTAGTCGAGATCATCGATCAGACCCGTTTGCCGCATGAATTCGTCGTCCATCGGCTCGCTTCTCTGGAAGACGCCGCCGAGGCGATTCGCGTGATGCGGGTGCGCGGGGCGCCGCTGATCGGGGCGACCGCCGCTTATGGTCTGGCGCTGGCGGCCAGCCGCGATGCCGAGGATGCCGCGCTGCGCGGCGCCGCTGATACGTTGATCGCTACCCGCCCCACCGCCGTCAATCTGCAATGGGCGGTGCGGCGGATGCTGGCGAAGCTGCTGCCGCTTGCCGCCGAACAGCGCGCGGCGGCGGCCTGGGACGAGGCGGCGGCGATCTGTGCGGAGGATGTGGCGCAGAATCAGGCCATCGGCCGCCACGGTGGCGATCTCATCCAGGCCATCGCCAACCGTAAAACTGGGCCAGTCAACCTGCTCACGCACTGTAATGCTGGCTGGCTGGCGACGGTCGATTGGGGCACCGCGCTGGCGCCGGTCTACGCGGCGGTGGCGGCGGGTATTCCGCTGCATGTCTGGGTGGATGAAACGCGTCCGCGCAACCAGGGCGCCAGCCTCACCGCCTGGGAACTGGCGAAGCACGGCGTGGCGCATACGGTGATCGCCGACAATGCCGGCGGCCACCTGATGCAGCATGGCCGCGTCGATCTGTGCATCGTCGGCACCGACCGCACCGCCGCCAACGGCGATGTCTGCAACAAGATCGGCACTTACCTCAAGGCACTGGCGGCGCATGACAACGGCGTGCCCTTCTATGTGGCCGCACCCGGCCCCAGCATCGACTTCGCCCTGGCGAGCGGGCGCGAGATTCCCATCGAGGAACGCAACGCCAGGGAAGTGACCCACCTCTCCGGCCTGGATGGCGCGGGGCGAGTGGTGGAAATACGCCTCACCCCGGAAGGCAGCCCCGCCGCCAATCCGGCCTTCGACGTCACCCCGGCGCGGCTGGTGACGGGGATCATCACCGAGCGCGGGGTCTGCGCCGCCAATCGCGAGGGGTTGGCGGGCTTGTATCCGGAGCGGGCGTAGGGCGTAGATGGAATCCGCTGCCAGCAGTCTGCGAGATTGGCCGGAGGGGGGCTGTTCGCGCTGGCCATGCCGGCGGCCGCGCTGTTGGTGGTGTGATCCCGACCGCTGTGTCAGTGCAAGTCTGGATAGGCTGGCCCGTCAGCCGGCGGCGCGCGCTTTTCGCTTGCGCCACGCACGCAGGGTGTGGGCGCGCCACAACGTATTGACGATGAAGTAGGCGGCCACTGGCAGCGTGCAGGCCAGAATGCCGAGGCCGAGAAATAGCGGCAGGCCGAAGCCGGCGAGTTGCTCGCTCCAGGAAGAAAGCCAGCCTCCCGTACCCTGCGCGATAGTTTCGAACTGTGTTGCGGATTGGGTCGCGGGTTCGCCCAGAACCCAGTTGCCAAGAAGGTAGGCGCCGTAATAGATCGGGCCGAAAGTGAACGGATTGGTGATCAGTGTGCTGAGTACGGCAATCGGCAGATTGGCGCGCAACCAGATCGCGGCCATCGCGGCGAATGGTATTTGCATGAGCGGGATCAGGAGGCCGAAGAACAGGCCTATCGCCAGCCCCAGCGCGATGCCATGACGACAGATATGCCACAGCTGCGGGTTGTGAATCGCCGGCCCCAGCCATGCCAGCGCCCGGTGCTCGCGAACATGGCGATGCTTGTGCAGAAAGTTGCGAAAGAGGTGTTTCAAGCAAAGCCCCGGCGAATGCAAACCAGGCGGATTATCGTCCAGTCGATAAGGGTGACGAATAGGTTAATCCGGAATTGTTCATCCTGGATGCACCCAAGGCCAGCAGTTGAAGTCTTAGAAGCGTAGGTTGGGCAAAGCGTAGCGTGCCCAACAACCCGTCGCCATGTTGGGCACGCTACGCTTTGCCCAACCTACGTCTACTGGTCTGAAACTGCCGGCGGCATACCGATTGAAGCTGGAGCGGTGCCGATCCGCCCATTTTTCGATTCGGTATATGCGAACAGCAGGTATCTAATATTCGAATTTATTTGAGGTTGGCCGCAGCCTATCCTGAGTTTCGGCATTTCTGTCTGGCTACAGCGCTTTTCCACCCTTGCTGATTGCTATGCCTCACCAACCTCAAGCGAAACTGGAGATCAAAATGAACGACACCCCACCCGCCAGCCCGCCTAATCGTCATCTCGGCATCCGGATTGCCGTTGGTTTTGTGGGGCTACTGCTGCTGGCTCTGTTCGTCATGCTGGGGCAGGTTGCGATGAAGCAGTCCGCCACCAATCAGGCGTTGGAGACCCACGAAAACTTGCGCGAGGATGCCGCGCCCGCCGCTGTCAGGGAATGACCTGAATGCCCGCCGCCTCGCCCATCAGCCGCCGTCTGGCGCCCTGGCTGGCCTTGACCGGCCTGGCGCTGCTGGCGTTTCTGGTGCTGCGGCCGTTCTTCGCGCCGCTGGCCTGGGCGGCGGTGCTGGCTTACGCTTCCTGGCCGTTGTCGGAGCGGCTGCGCGCGCGCTGCGCCGGTCGCGACACGCTGGCGGCCAGCCTGAGCACGGCGCTGGCGGCACTGACCCTGTTTGCTCCCTTGTTGTGGTTTGTCTGGCTGGCGCAGCAGGAGGTGGCGGGGCTTTACGCGGGCTTGCGCGTGTTCGTGGCGCATCCGCCGGAAGTGCCGGAAATCTTGCTCGGACTGCCCTGGCTGGGCGACTGGCTGGCGCAACAACGGGCGCAACTGCTGGCCGATCCACAGGGCGTCATAGACGCGGTCAAGACCTGGCTCGCGGCCCACGTCGGCGAGGCGGCGGCGCTGGTTGGCGGCGCCGGGAAGAACCTGGCCAAGCTGGTGCTGGTGCTGGTGAGCCTGTTCTTCTTCTACCGTGACGGCGCCCGCATGGTGCGGGAACTGCGTCATGTCATGGCGCGTTTCATCGGTCCGCGCACCCACGATTATCTCGCCGCGGCCGGCGTCACCACCCGCGCCGTGGTCTACGGCATTCTGCTCACCGCCCTGGTGCAAGGCGCTTTTGCCGGCGTCGGTTATTGGGTGGCGGGCTTGGCCTCACCGGTGACGCTGGGGGTGTTGACCGCGCTGTTCGCTTTGATTCCCTTTGCCACGCCCCTGGCCTGGGGCGGTGCCGGCGCCTGGTTGCTGTTCCAGGGCGAAACCGGGGCGGCCATCGGTGTTTGGCTGTGGGGCGCGGCGGTGGTGAGCCAGATCGACAACGTGCTGCGCCCGATCTTCATCAGCAGCGTCGGCGCGATTCCCTTCCTGCTGGTGCTGTTCGGGGTGTTGGGAGGCCTGCTCGCCTTCGGCCTGGTCGGCCTGTTCGCCGGCCCCATCGTCCTCGCCGTGGCCTGGGCGGTATGGCGCGAATGGGCGGCGCATCTGGACGATGAACTGGAGTCCACGCTGAGCCAGTCATGACCGCCGCCTTCCAGGAAATCGCCCTGCTGCTCGCCGCCGCCGCCGGTATCGGCGCCTTGGGGCTGTGGCTGCGCCAGCCTTTGATCCTGGCCTATATCGTGGTGGGCATTCTGGCCGGGCCGATGGTGCTGGGATGGGTCACGATGCGCGATCCGCTCGACCTGCTGGCGCAGATCGGCGTCGCGGTGCTGCTGTTCACCGTCGGCCTCAAGCTCGATCTGCACCTGGTGCGCCGGCTCGGCGCGGTGGCGCTGGCCACGGGGCTGGGGCAACTGGCCTTCACCATCCTGTTCGGCTATCTGCTGGGCCTGGCGCTGGGCATGGATTGGCTCAAGGCGCTTTATGTCGCCATCGCCCTGACCTTCTCCAGCACCATCATCATCATCAAGTTGTTGTCCGACAAAAAGGAACTGGATTCCCTGCATGGGCGAATCGCCATCGGTTTCCTCATCGTTCAGGACATCGCCGTGGTCATCGCCATGATGGCCATGAGCAGTCTCAACATGGGCGCGGACGCCGGCGGGCTCGCCGCCACGCTGGGGATGATCGCGCTGAAGCTGGCCATCGCCGGCCTGCTGTTGGGTGTGGCGATGCGCTACGTGTTGCCGCGCCTGCTCGACCGGGTGGCGCGTTCGCAGGAACTGATGCTGTTGTTCGCCATCGCCTGGGGCGTGGCCCTGGCCAGCCTGGGCGAAGTGCTGGGGTTCAGCAAGGAAGTGGGTGCCTTCCTGGCCGGCTTCTCGCTGGCCAGTTCGCCCTACCGTGAGGCCATGAGCAGCCGCCTCAACCCGGTGCGCGACTTTCTCCTGCTTTTCTTCTTCCTCGATCTGGGCGCGCGGCTGGAATTCCAGGCCTTCGAGGGGCAGATCGGCGCCGCGCTGGCGCTGTCGGCTTTCGTGCTGATCGGTAATCCGCTGATCGTCATGAGCATCATGGGCTACATGGGTTACCGCAAGCGCACAGGTTTCCTGGCCGGACTGACGGTGGCGCAGATTTCCGAGTTCTCCATCGTCTTCGTCGCCATGGGGGTGACGCTGGGCCACGTCGGTGGCGATGCCCTGGGTCTGGTGACACTGGTGGGCCTGGTCACCATCAGCGTCTGTACCTACATGGTGTTGGGCGGCCAGGCCTTGTACGAAAAGCTCAAGCCCTGGCTGGGGCTGTTCGAGCGCAAGGTGCCGTTCCGTGAACGGGTGGCGGTGGGCAAAACCGAAACGGTTCCGGAGATCATTTTGTTCGGCCTGGGGCGTTATGGCGGCCGCATGATGCGGCGCCTGCACGATCAGGGAATTGCCACCCTGGGCGTGGACTTCGACCCGGAAGCGGTGCGCCGCGCGCGCCAGCACGGCCTGGCCGTGCGCTTCGGCGACGCCGAGGATGCGGAACTGCCCGCGACGCTGCCGCTCCATGATGCGCGCTGGGTGGTCAGCACCCTGCCGGAGCCCGACATCAATCGCGCGCTGATCGCCGCCCTGCGCGAACATGGCCATCGCGGCCAGGTGGCGGTTGCCGCACACAATGAGGACGATGCCCGTATGCTGAAAAAATCCGGCGCCGACCTGGTCTTCCACCCCTATTTCGATGCCGCCGATTACGCGGCGGAAACGCTCGCGGCGGAACTACTCCAGGGTGTAGGTTGGGCAAAGCGTAGCGTGCCCAACATCCTTCCGTGAAATGTTGGGCACGCTACGCTTTGCCCAACCCACGACTCGCCGAGATACCACAAGACCCGCCACAAGACCCGCCACAAGAGACGCCGACATGAAACCGATCCACAGCATTCTCGTCGCCACCGATTTCTCCACCGCCGGCAAACGCGCGGAGGAACGCGCCGCGCTGCTGGCGGCGGAACACGATGCCCGCCTGATCCTGATACACAGCCTGCCCGGCCACGCCCTGCAACGCCTGCGCGAGCGACTGACGCTGGGCTATGCCAGCACCGAGGCACAGTTGCTGGAACACTATCGGAGCGCCCTGCAACGCCTGGCGGAAGACCTGGCCGGTCGTTGGCAGATCGAGGTGACGCCGATTCTCACAGCGGGCCAGGCGCACCGCGAGATCAGCCGCGCGGCGGGCAAGCCCGGGGTGGATCTGGTGGTGGTGGGCGCCATGGGCGAACATCCGACGCGCGATTTCTTCCTCGGCTCCACCGCCGAGCGAGTGGTGCGGGAATCTCCGGTCGCCGTGCTGGTGGTCCGCAATGAAGCGCGCGAACCCTACTCGCGCGTGCTGGCCGCGCTCGATCTCTCGCCGCATGGTCCGGCGGTACTGGAACTTGCCCGTCGTGTCGCGCCGGCGGCCCATCTCACCCTGGGCCATGCTTTCGAGGTGCCATTCGAGGGCAAACTGCAATTCGCCGGGGCGACCGAGGAGGAAATCGCGCGCTACAGCCAGGAAGAACGCCAGCATGCGCTGGCGGAACTGCATGCGCTGGCGGGAGCGATGGATGATCGCCCCGACATGCTGGTCGAGCATGGCATGGCGGATGTCGTCCTGCGGCGGTTGCTGGGGGAAACGTCGGCGGAGCTGGTCGTGGTCGGCAAGCACGGCAGTTCCGAAATCATCGATCTGCTTCTGGGCAGCATGACCAAGCATCTGCTGCGGGAGTCGGGCCGCGACGTATTGGTGGTGCCGCCGGCCCTGGAGGTCAAGGCGTGACTCCGTGCAAGGAGGTGTCATGACGACGCGCGACTTCAGTCATGAGGTGCGCCGCGCCGACTCGCTCACGCTGCGTCTGGTCTTCGCCGGCCTGGGGGTCACGTTTCTGGTTCTGGGCGTGGTGGGCATCTTCCTGCCGCTCCTGCCGACCACACCGTTCCTGCTGCTTGCCGCCGGCTGTTTTGCCCGCGCCTCCAGCCGCATGCATCACTGGCTGCTCAATCACACCGTCCTCGGCCCCATCGTGCTGGAGTGGCGCGAGCATCGCGCCATGCCCTGGCGGGCGAAGCGCGCCGCGCTGCTGCTTCTGGCGCTGAGCATGACCACCTCCATCGTGTTCTTCCTGACCGACTGGCGCGCGCAACTGGCGATGGCCGCGGGTGGGCTCGCGCTGGGCTTCATCCTGTGGCGCATCCCGTCGCGCGATGCACCAGTTCGCGATAGGCTCGCCGATGAATAACCCGAACCTGCCGCCACGCACATGACCATCGCCACCTCCGACCTGCTCGCCCTGCTTGCCGCCATTCCCCTGGCGGCGCTGGGCGGCGAGGCCTTTCTCAAGGGCGTGATCGGGGTATCGGCCTGGTTGCGCCTGCCCAAGTTGCTGGTGGCCACCACCCTGGCCGCCTTCGCCACCTCCAGCCCCGAATTGACCGTGTCGAGCATGGCGGCGCTGGCCGGCAAGCCCGAGATCGGCCTGGGCGACGCGCTCGGCAGCAATGTGGTGAATATCGGCCTGATCCTCGGGCTGGCGCTGTTGTTCGGGCGGATGTCCGCCAATCTGGCCGACATCCGGCGCGACTTCGCCCTGGCGCTGGCCGTGCCCGTGCTGACCCTGCTGCTGGCGCTCGATGGCGTCCTGTCGCGCGCGGACGGCGTCTTGTTGCTGGCGCTGTTCACCTTCTGGCTGATCCTGGCCGCGCGCCAGGCCATGCGCCATCGCCGCGACAGCGTGGCTGCCCCGGCGGTGGGCGAGCCGCCCGCGCGCGCCTGGCTGTTCGCGCTCGTGGGACTGGCCTGCCTGATTCTGGCGGGACGGCTGTTCGTGGATGGCGCCAGCGGCATCGCCACCGTGCTGGGCGTGCATCCCTATGTGATCGGCGCCACCGTGGTGGCCATCGGCACCTCCCTGCCGGAACTGATGACCACGCTGCTCGCCCGGCTGCGCGGCCACCACGACATCGGCCTGGGCACCTTGATCGGCAGCAATCTGTTCAACGGACTGTCCATCGTCGGCGTCGCCGCCGTCATCCATCCCATCCGCGCCTCGTTCGACGAGGTGGCGGTGGCGCTGGGTTTCGGCGTGTTGACGGTGCTCTTGATCCTGCCGCACCGGGACAGCCTCTCGCCCTGGCGCGCCCCCTTCCTGCTGGCCGCCTACGCGGCCTTCGTGACGGTGACGCTGGTGGTGGGCCATGCATTGGTTTAAGCCTGCCCGACACCCCGCCCTTAGAGTGTATACAGCCATGACCGAACATCAAATACCTTCCGCGCCCTGGCACCGCCTGAGCGCCGAACAGGCTTGCGCCGAACTGGACGCCGACCCGGCGCGCGGGCTCTCCGGCGGCGAGACGGAACGCCGTCTGGCGCTGCACGGGCCGAACCGCCTCGCGGAAAAGCCGAAGCGGCCGGCCTGGCTGAAATTCGTCGACCAGTTCCGCAATGTGCTGACCGGGGTGCTGGTTGGCGCGGCGCTGCTCGCGGGCGCCATCGGCGAACTCAAGGACGCGGTGGTGATTCTGATCGTGGTGGTGTTCAACTCCGCGCTCGGCTTTCACCAGGAATACCGCGCCGAGAAGACCCTGGCGGCGCTCAAGGACATGCTGGCGCGGCGGGCGCGGGTGAAGCGCGATGGCCGGGTGATCGAGGTGGAGGTCGATGAACTGGTGCCCGGCGATCTGGTGTTGCTGGAGGCCGGCGACCGCATTCCTGCCGATGGCCGATTCCTCGTTGCGCACAACGTCGAGGTGGACGAGGCGGCGCTGACCGGCGAATCCCTCGCCGTGGGCAAGCACACCGACGCGCTGACGAGCGAGGCGGGGGCGGAGGTGCCGCTGGCCGAGCGGGTGAACATGGGCTTCATGAATACCACCCTGACCCGTGGCCGCGCCGAGATGCTGGTCACCAACACCGGCATGACGACCGAGATGGGGCGGTTGGCGGCGATGCTGGACGCGGCGGAGGAGGGCGAGACGCCGTTGCAGAAGGAGCTGGACCGGGTCGGCAAGCGTCTGGCCGCCATCGCCGTGGTGGTCATCACCCTCATCCTCGCGGTCGGCATCGCCTACGGCCAGGACCTGGTGAAGGCCATCCTCAACGCCGTCGCCCTGGCCGTGGCGGCGATTCCCGAGGGCCTGCCGGCGGTGGTGACGGTGACCCTGGCGGTGGGCATGTATCGCATGGCGCAACAGCGCGCCATCGTCAAGAAACTCGCCGCCGTCGAGACCCTGGGCAGCACCACGGTCATCTGCTCCGACAAGACCGGGACGCTGACCCTGAATCAGATGACCGCGCGCGCGCTGTATTACCGCGGGCGGCGCTTCCAGGTATCCGGAGAAGGCTATGAGGCGGCGGGCGAGATCAGCGCCGAGACGGGCGGGGACGCGCCCGACTTCGCGCCGCTGCTCCTGCCTATGGCGCTGTGCAGCGAAAGCCGCATCCGCGCCGGAAAACTCATCGGCGACCCCACCGAGGGGGCGCTGCTGGCGCTGGCCGCCAAGGGCGGCATCGAGCCGGAGTCGGCGCTGGAGCATCGGCCGCGCATCGCCGAGATTCCCTTCGATTCCGCACACAAATTCATGGCCACCTTCCACCACGAGGGCGAGCGGGTGCTGCTGCTGGTCAAGGGCGCGCCCGACGTGCTGCTGACGCATTCCAGCCGCTGGGCGGGGCCGGAGGGCGAGGCTGCGCTCGACGCCGCCGCGCGCGAGGCCCTGCTGGCCGAAAACGAGCGGCTCGCCGCGCGCGCCTTCCGTGTCCTGGCGGTGGCATCCAGAACGCTGCCGGCGCGCGACTTTGACCCCGGCGCCGACCTGTTCGCCTGGGTGGCGGAACTCGAATTCCAGGGACTGGCCGGCATCCAGGACCCGCCCCGGCCCGAGGCGAAGGAGGCCATCGCCCTGTGCCGCCAGGCCGGCATCCAGGTCAAGATGATCACCGGCGACCACAAAATCACCGCGACCGCCATCGCCCGCGAGTTGGGCTTGATCGACGGGGGGCTGACCGGCGAGGGCCTGAACAGCGAGGTGATGAGCGGCGCCGAACTGGACAAGGTCAGTGCCCACGAACTGGCGGCGACCATCGAGCGAGTGGCGGTGTTCGCCCGCGTGGCGCCGGAGCACAAGGTCAAGATCGTGGCGGCGCTGAAAGAGCGGGGCCATGTCGTGGCCATGACCGGCGACGGGGTGAACGACGCGCCAGCGCTGAAGACCGCCGACATCGGTATCGCCATGGGCATCACCGGCACCGAAGTGACCCGCGAGGCGGCGGCGATGGTGCTCGCCGACGACAACTTCGCCACCATCGTGCGCGCGGTGCGGGAAGGCCGCACCATCTTCGAGAACATCATCAAGTTCGTGCGCTTCCAGCTCTCCACCAACATCGGCGCCATCCTCACCGTCTCCACCGCCACCTTCATGGGCCTGCCGGCGCCGTTCACCGCGATCCAGATCCTCTGGATCAACATCATCATGGACGGCCCGCCGGCCATGTCCCTGGGGGTGGACCCGCCGCGCATAGGGGTCATGGACGCCGCCCCGAGAGCGACCGGCGAAGCCATCCTCTCCGGCCCGCGCATCGGCCGCCTGGCCCAGTACGGCCTGACCATGGCGGTCGGCACCCTGGGCGTGTTCTGGTGGGCCTTGCAGATGGGCGACGAGGCGCGGGCGCTGACCCTGGCCTTCACCACCTTCGTGCTGTTCCAGTTTTTCAACGTCATGAACGCCCGCAACGAGCAGGGCAGCGCCTTCAACCGCCAATTCTTCAGCAACGGCAAGCTCTGGCTGGCGCTCATCGTCGTACTGGTGTTGCAGGCGGTGGCGGTGCACTGGGCGCCGGCCCAGGCCATCTTCCATACCGTCGATCTGAGCCTGAACGACTGGCTGCTTGCCTGGCTGGTCGCGGGCAGCGTGTTGGTGCTGGAAGAGGCGCGCAAGCTGGTGCAGAGCTGGCGGCGCTGATCCGGGTTCCGGGCAGGTGGCCGCCATGTAGGAGCGGACCGTGTCCGCGATGGCCAGCATGGTTATCGCGGACGCGGTCCGCTCCTACGGCGCCGTCTCCGTTTTACAGGGCGCCGAATATGGCTGTGCCGCCATGTAGGAGCGGACCGTGTCCGCGATGGCCAGCATGGTTATCGCTGAGGCCGGTCGACGTCCCGCCCGCGCCAGGGTGGCGCGCGGTTTGGCAAGTAATCACAGGGCGATTTCATGGTATTTATCCCGGCCATGCCGAAGCACACCCTCCTCGCCGCCCGGAGACTCACATGAGTGACCTGACCCGCCACGCGGACACGCCCGCGCCGTGGCTTCGGGGCATCCAGGCAAGCGCCGGGTTGACCGCCGAGGGGCTGTTCATTCGCTATCGGATCGACGCCGATCGGGCGCGTCTTGCCATCCCGGAAACCACGGCGCCGGAACGGGTCGAAGGCCTCTGGCGCCATACCTGCCTCGAAGCTTTTGTCATGGGCGCCGACGCCCCCGCCTATCGGGAATTCAATTTCTCCCCCTCGGGCGCCTGGCAGGCCTACGGCTTCCATGCCTATCGCCAGGGCGGGCCGCTGGAAGATGCGACCGCCCCGCGCATCGAACGCACACCGGCAGCCGAACTCGGTCTGCGCGTCTTCCTGCCGACGCAAAATCTGCCATCGGGGCCGCGTCTGCTCCTCGGTCTGTCCGCCGTCATCGAGGCGGCGGATGGCTCGCTATCCTACTGGGCCTTGCGCCACCCGCCCGGCCGCCCGGATTTCCACCATTCCGATTGCTTCGCTCTGGAGCTTGCACGCCCATGAAATTCGGCCTCGACCGTTTCCTCGCCGACCCCGCCCTGCGGCAACCCCTGCGCGGCCGCCGCGTCGCCCTCCTGGCCCACCCCGCCTCGGTAAGCGAAGACCTGACCCATGCCCTCGACGCCCTCGCCGCCCTGCCCGACCTCAAGCTCAGCGCCGCTTTCGGCCCGCAGCATGGGCTGCGCGGTGACAAGCAGGACAACATGGTGGAATCGCCCGACTTCCTCGATCCCGTCCACGGCATCCCGGTGTTCAGCCTCTATGGCGAAGTGCGCCGTCCCACCCCGGCGATGCTGGATACCTTCGACGTGCTGCTGGTCGATTTGCAGGACCTCGGCTGCCGCATCTACACCTTCATCACCACCCTGCGTTATGTGCTGGAAGCGGCGGCAGAGCATGGCAAAAGCGTCTGGGTGCTGGATCGCCCCAATCCCGCCGGCCGCCCGGTCGAGGGGATGAGCCTGCGCCCTGGCTGGGAGAGTTTCGTCGGCGCCGGCCCCATGCCCATGCGCCACGGCCTCACCCTGGGCGAGATGGGGCACTGGTTCATCAAGACGCTGAAGCTGGATGTCGATTACCGGGTGATCGAAATGCAAGGCTGGCAGCCCGACACCGCCCCCGGCTTCGGCTGGCCGCTGGGCGAACGCGCCTGGGTCAACCCCAGCCCCAACGCCGCCAACCTGGGAATGGCGCGCGCCTATGCTGGCACCGTACTGCTGGAAGGCACCACCCTGTCGGAGGGGCGCGGCACCACCCGGCCACTGGAACTGTTCGGCGCCCCCGACCTCGACGCCCGCGCCCTGCTCGCCACCATGAACGACCTGGCGCCGCACTGGCTGCAAGGCTGCCGCCTGCGTGAATGCTGGTTTGAGCCGACCTTCCACAAACATGCCGGCAAGCTCTGCGCCGGGGTGCAGATTCACGTCGAGGACGCAGCCTACGACCACGCAGCCTTTCGCCCCTGGCGCCTGCAAGCCCTCGCCTTCAAGGCCCTGCGCCGACTCCAGCCCGACTACCCGCTATGGCGCGACTTCGCCTACGAATACGAACACGAGCGCCTCGCCATCGACCTTATCAACGGCGGCGAAGCACTGCGGCAATGGGTGGACGACCCCGCCGCCACGCCGGACGATCTGGACGCGCTTGCCCGCGCGGATGAGGACGCCTGGCGGGAAGAACGGGGGGCGGTGCTGCTGTACGGCTGAACCCGGATGGTCCATTAGCCAAAGGCACGCGCTACAGAACTACCAGGGCATATTTGTTCTGACCTTCAGCCGTCATTCCCGCTTGCGGGGGAATGACGGTAATTCAATGAGTTATCGTCAGAACTGATTTGCTCTGACGCTACACCGCTTCCAGCTTGGCGTATTCCAGCAGAAATGCCTTCTCGCCGATCTTGGGGAAGTTGATCTTGATTTCCATATCCGGGGCCTGGCCCTGATAGCCGGAGACCACGCCTTCGCCGTAGCGGACGTGGCTGACCCGGCTGCCGACCTTGAAGGGAACATCGGCCAGGCGGCGCGGCGGCGGCGGCGCGGCGGGGACGATCTTGCGAGTGACGAAATTCGTGGCCGGCGCGCGGGGCGCGGGTTCCGTGTGAGCAATATGATTCGATTCTGAGTGCACCAGTTTCTCCGGGATTTCTTCCAGAAAGCGGGAAGGCAGGCCATAGCGCACTTGGCCATGCAGCATTCTGGATTGCGCGTGGGTGAGGTAGAGCTGTTTGCGCGCGCGCGTGATTGCAACGTACATGAGGCGGCGTTCTTCTTCCAGACCGTCGGTTTCGGTCAACGCGTTCTCATGCGGGAACAGGCCTTCTTCCAGGCCGGTGATGAATACGGTGTGGAACTCCAGGCCCTTGGCGGCATGCACGGTCATCAACTGCACCGCGTCCTGGCCTTGCGCGGCTTCGTGCTCGCCGGCTTCGAGGGCGGCGTGGCCGAGGAAACCCTCCAGGCTCTGGTCTTCGTTTTCCCGCGCGAAGGCGGCGGCGGCGTTGGCCAGTTCGCCGAGGTTTTCCACGCGATCCTCGCCGTCCTTCTCGTTCTTGTAGAACTCCAGCAGGCCACAACGGGCGACAACATGGTCCACCTGCTCGGACAGCGGCAGATTCCTGATTTCTTCGCGCAGGGCTTCGATGAGCAGGACGAAGGGGGCGAACTTCTTGCCTCCGCTTTTGCCACTCTCGCAGGCCGCGGCCCACAGGCTGGAGCCGGCGGCGGTCGCCTGGTCGCTCACCAGTTCGACGCTGCGG
The DNA here is from genome assembly GCA_030684775.1 of Pseudomonadota bacterium. Classification (GTDB taxonomy): domain Bacteria; phylum Pseudomonadota; class Gammaproteobacteria; order Burkholderiales; family Thiobacillaceae; genus PFJX01. The sequence continues at coordinate 12,614 of JAUXXW010000098.1, read as the reverse complement.
TTGCCGATGCCGCGGACGGGGAAATTGACCACGCGCAGGAAGGCGTTGTCATCCTCCGGGTTGGCGGCCATGCGCAGGTAGGCCAGGGCATGTTTGATTTCGGCGCGCTCGAAGAAGCGCTGGCCGCCGTAGACGCGGTAGGGAATGCCGGCGGAGAACAGGGCATGCTCGATGCCGCGCGACATGGCGTTGGCGCGGTAGAGCACGGCCATTTCGACATAGCGCTCGCCCTCCAGCCTGCGGCTCTGGATTTCCTCGGCGATGAAGCGCGCCTCCTCGCCGTCGTTGTAAGCCTGGAAATGGCGGATCGGCTCGCCCTCGCCCGCGTCGGTCCACAGGTCTTTGCCGAGACGGCCCTCGTTGTTGCTGATGACGGCATTGGCGGCGTCGAGGATGGTCGTCAGCGAGCGGTAGTTGCGGGTCAGCTTGATCGGCTCGGCGATGCCGTAATCGCGCATCAGTTGCTGCATGTTGCCGACATTGGCGCCACGGAAGGCGTAGATCGACTGGTCATCGTCGCCCACCGCGAAGAGGGCGCCGCCTTTGCCACCCTCCGGCCCTTTCAGCAGTTTCAGCCACTCGTATTGCAGGCGGCTGGTGTCCTGGAACTCGTCCACCAGGATGTGCCGGAACCGTTCCTGGTAATGCTCGCGCAGCAAAGCGTTGCGCGAGAGCAGCTCGTAGGCGCGCAGCAGCAACTCGGCGAAGTCCACCGCGCCTTCGCGCTGGCATTGCGCGTCGTAAGCGGCGTAGTACTCGGCCAGCCGGGTGCTGAATGGGTCCCAGGCTTCCACCTTGTCGGCGCGCAGGCCCATTTCCTTGTTCTGGTTGATGAAGCTCTGCACTTTGCGCGGGTCGTATTTCTCGGTATCGACGTTGAGCGCGCGCAAGACACGTTTGACGGCGGAAAGCTGATCGGAGGAGTCGAGGATGGTGAACAGTTGCGGCAGCCCGGCATCGCGGTGATGCGTGCGCAGCAACCGGTTGCACAGGCCGTGGAAGGTGCCCACCCACATGCCTCTGGTATTGATCGGCATCATGGCGGTCAGGCGCGTGAGCATCTCCTTCGCCGCCTTGTTGGTGAAAGTCACCGCCAGCAGGCCCATGGGGGAAACGTGATGCTCCTGAATCAACCAGGCGATGCGGGTGGTGAGCACCCGCGTCTTGCCTGACCCGGCGCCGGCCAGGACAAGCGCGGAAGAAGGCGCGGTAACAGCGGCGAGTTGGTCAGGGTTGAGACTGGACAGCAGATCGGAAGGCATGGGCACGCAAGTTTGAAACAAAAATCAGGTAACGAAGGCGACCTGGCCCATCAGGGTATCAGGTAGCGAAAAAGCCGCAACCTGAGCTAAAGGGGCAATCGCTCGCGGCCGGCAAATAAACGGCAATCAACGGGCATCTGCGGTCATGCTCAACGCCACCGCTTCCGCGACCTTGATGCCGTCCACGGCGGCGGAAAGGATGCCGCCGGCATAGCCCGCGCCTTCGCCGGCCGGGTAGAGGCCGCGCGTGTTGCGGCTGCGGCAGTCGGCATCGCGGGTGAGGCGGATGGGTGAGGAAGTGCGCGTTTCCACGCCGGTGAGCACCGCGTCGTCCATCGCGAAGCCGCGGATCTGCTTGTCGAAAGCCGGCAAGGCTTCGCGGAGGGTGGCGATGACGTAATCCGGCAGGCAGGCGGACAGATCGGTCCAGCGCACACCGGGGGTGTAGGAGGGAAGCACCGTACCGACCTCGGTGGAGGGGCGGCCGGCGAGGAAATCGCCGACTTTCTGCGCCGGCGCGCGGTAGTCACCGCCACCGGCGACGAAGGCGGCTTCTTCCCAGTGGCGCTGGAAATCCATGCCGGCGAGGGGATTGCTGTTCACGTCGCCGGGGAAATCGCATGGTTCGATGCCGACGACGAGGGCGGCATTGGCGTTGCGTTCGTTGCGGGAGTACTGGCTCATGCCGTTTGTGACTACCCGTCCCACTTCCGAGGTGGCGGCGACCACCGTGCCGCCCGGACACATGCAGAAGCTGTAGGTGGTGCGGCCGTTGCCGGCGTGATAGACCAGCTTGTAATCGGCGGCGCCGAGGGTGGCGTTGCCGGCGAATTGGCCAAAACGGCAGGCGTCGATCAGCGCTTGCGGATGTTCGATGCGCAAGCCCAGCGAGAACGCCTTGGGTTCGATGTAAACGCCACGCTCATGCAGCATCCGGAAGGTATCGCGGGCGCTGTGGCCGAGCGCCAGGATGACGTGGTCGGCGGCGATGCGCTCGCCGTCGGCCAGAATCACCGCGCTGATTTGCCGACCCTGCTCGCCCTCCGCGATTTCCACATCCGTTACCCGGTTCTGGAAGCGGACTTCGCCGCCCAGCGCCTCGATCTCGCCGCGCATGTGTTCCACCATCGTCACCAGGCGGAAGGTGCCGATGTGCGGCTTGCTGACGTAGAGAATTTCCGCCGGCGCACCGGCCTTGACGAACTCCTCCAGCACCTTACGGCCGTGGTGTTGTGGGTCTTTGATCTGGCTGTAGAGCTTGCCGTCGGAAAACGTGCCGGCGCCGCCCTCGCCGAATTGCACATTCGATTCCGGATTCAGCTCGCCCTTACGCCACAGGCCCCAGGTGTCCTTGGTGCGTTCGCGCACCGCCTTGCCGCGCTCCAGGATGATCGGCCGGAACCCCATCTGCGCCAGCACCAGGCCGGCCAGGAGGCCGCACGGGCCGCCGCCGACGATCACCGGCCGCGAGCTCAGCCCCTCCGGCGCTTGGGCAACGAAGCGATAGGCCATGTCCGGCGTCGGCTGAACCTGTTTGTCGCCGCGCAGGCGCTTGAGCACCGCCGCCTCGTCCTTCACGTCCACATCCAGGCTGTAGATGAGGAAGATCGCGGAACGCTTGCGCGCGTCGTAACCACGCCGGTGGATGGTGAAACCCAGCAACCGCTCGGCCGAAATACCCAGTTTCCTGAGGATGGCGGCCGGCAGATCGGCTTCGGGATGGTCGAGAGGGAGTTTGACTTCGGTTAATCGCAGCATGGAGTTAAAGCCGTTTTACATTGAGGCCCGCGACGCGCCGGAACGCATCGTCGCCGGTAAACAACACATGGTCGTCGCCGAGTTGCAGGCAACTGGCCGCTTGCAAGGCATCCGGCGTGCGCAGGCCATGCCGCGCCCGAATCACCGTCGCCAGTTCCACCACTTCACGGGTCATTTCCACCCAGATCAGATCGGGCCGCTGGAAAAAAGCGTCGTAGGCCGCCAGCGTGGCATGGTCGTCGAGACGCATAGGGCGTATCCGGCATTCCAGCCAGGACAAGCGGCTGACCGCCGCCGCGAGGTTCGGGAACTCCGCCACGGCGGCCGCCATTTCCGCGCGCACGCGGCTGGCGAATGGTTCGGCGCCTTCGATCAGATAGATCAGGGCACTGCTGTCGAAGAACGCGATCAACGGTCGGCCCAGCCATCCCGATCAGACTGGAGTTCCGCGTCGATGTCACCACGCTCGCGCGCGCCGCCGCTCGGTTGCTTCAGCAGCCATTGCACCGCGTTCATGCCCTGGGCCAGGGCCGGCCGGCCTTGCGACAGGCGCTGGTATTCCTCTTCGCTGATGACCACGGCGGCGGGTCGGTTGCGTTTGACGATATGCAAAGGCCCCTGACGCAGGCCATCCTCAATGGCGGCCATGCCACGGCGTTTGATCTCGGCGGCGGTGACGATATTCATCCTGGAAACCTCGGTTGACCGCTCCTTAGCCCTTGTGAGGCCGCATGAATGCTGACGTTAGTGCCTTCGATGACGCACACTCGGGCGCGTTCAACTGAGGTTTCTAGGATCATGGGGGAGGCCTCGGTGGTACTGAAATTTCCAGAACAGTACCTTGATTGGTGCTGTTCGTCACGGCTAGACCTTGACGGGAGCGCCGGGACATAGAATCCCGCCGTTCCTTCGACCGGAGAACCGCCATGAATAACCAACTCGCCGCGCTGGATCAGGTGCAGAGCACCGCCATCGACCTGGGCCTGAAATTCGGCCCGAAACTGATGGTGGCCTGCCTGATCATCCTGGCCGGCCACTTCGCCGGGCGCTGGGTGGGCAAGATGGTCGAGGGGGTACTGACCCAACTCGACCTGGATGTCACCCTGCGCATCCTGCTGGTGCGCATGGTGCGGGTGCTGGTGCTGGGCCTGTTCGTGGTGATGGCCTTGCAGAACCTGGGCGTGGAATTGCTGCCCCTGGTGGCCGGCCTCGGGGTGGCCGGCGCCGGCTTCGCGCTGGCCATGCAGGGCGTGCTGTCCAATCTGGCGGCGGGGCTGACCATCATCTTCACGCGGCCGTTCCGGGTGGGCGAATACGTTTCCATCGCCGGCGAGGAAGGCCAGGTGGAATCCATCAGCCTGTTCAACACCATCCTCAGCCACTACGACCTTTCCCATATCGTCATTCCCAACCGCAAGATCGTCGGCGAAATCATGCACAACTACGGCCAGATTCGGCAGTTGGGCGTGAGTGTCGGCGTCGCCTACGACACCGATCTGAATGGGGCGCTGGCCAACATCGACGCCATTCTGGCCGCCAACCCCAAGGTGTTGCGCGAGCCGGCGCCCCTGGTGCAGGTTTCCACCCTGGCGGATTCCTCGGTCAACATCACTATCCGTCCCTGGGTTTCGGTCGAAGCCTTCCCCACCGCCTCCAGCGAGATCAATAAGGCCGTACTGGAAAACTTCCGCGCGAACGGCATCCATATCCCCTTCCCGCAGCGCGAGGTGCGCCTGCTGGGGCGCGACTGAACCCCGCCGCCAACGTGGCGGGAGGTCAGTCGATCTCTTCGCGCAATATTTCGGTCATGCTGACGCCGACGAACAGGCGTTCTTCCAGCACGTTGCGCATGGAGCGCAGGCGCTCGAAGCAGGCCGGGCAGATGTGCTGGCCATCGTCCGCGACCACCCAGCCGGCGTGTTTCGCCTCGCCATCGCTGCCGTCGAACCAGGCGCGGCCATCGCAGAGTCGCCGTCCATCGCGGCAATCGCGGCCGGTGACCCGGCGCATTTCGATGGAACGCAGTGCCAGCGGATTGCAGATATCGCAAAAAATGAAGCTGCGGCGCGCCATGTTCATCTCTCGGAGTAGTAACCGACGGCAAGGATAGTCCGGAGGCGGGGGCCGAACCAAGCGGTTTTCCGGGTTGGCGGGAAGTGGCTGCTAGAATCGCGGCCGCTTCCAAGAACCAAGAAAGAGTTGTCCGTGGACCTTCCCATCCTGTTCAAAGCCCTGATCCTCGGAATCCTCGAAGGCTTGACCGAATTTCTGCCCGTCTCCAGCACGGGGCATCTGATCATCGCTGGCAGCCTGCTGGACTACACCGACGAACAGAGCAAGGTGTTCAAGATCGTGATCCAACTGGCGGCCATTCTTGCCATCTGCTGGGAATACCGGTCTCGTCTGGGGCATGTGGCGGCCGGATTGACCCGTGATCCCGCCGCCCGGCGCTTCGTCGGCCATATCCTGCTCGCCTTCCTGCCCGCAGCGGTGCTCGGGGTGATGTTCTACAGCACCATCAAGGCGTATCTGTTCAACCCGCTCACGGTGGCGGGTGCGTTGATCGTCGGTGGCCTGGTGATCCTGTACATGGAAAAGCGCGTTTATCGCCCACGCATTCAGGAAATCGAGGAAATGTCCTGGCAGGTATCGCTGAAGGTGGGTTTTGCGCAGGCGCTGGCCATGTTTCCCGGCGTCTCACGTTCGGGCGCGACCATCATGGGTGGGCTGGCTTTCGGCCTCAGCCGCAAAACCGCGGCCGAGTTTTCCTTCTTTCTCGCCATTCCCACCATGCTGGCCGCCACGGTTTATGACGTCTACAAGAGCTGGGCGTTACTGCATCTGAGCGATCTGCCCGTGTTCGCGGTCGGTTTCGTGGCGTCCTTCTTCTCCGCCATGCTGGCGGTACGCGTTTTCATCCATTACGTTTCCAACCACAGCTTCACGCCGTTCGCCTGGTACCGCATTGCCTTCGGGGTGGCGGTGCTGGCTACGCATTACCTGGGAATCGTCCACTGGGCGACGGACTGACGCTTTTGCTTTCGTGTGGCGGCGTAGGAGGCCCGCTTGTGGGCCGAATGACCCTGGAAACAGCAGTTTCCGGGATGAAAATGGTCTGAATGCCCGGCGGTTCTAGGGGTTTCGAGAATATGAGCGTGTCACCCACTGGGTGAGTAGACGTAGGTTGGGCAGCGGAGTCGTTGTCCGCTTTAGCGGCTTACGAATCCGGCGTGCCCAACATTGCTAAGGGTTGTTGGGCACGCTGCGCTTTGCCCAACCTACGCTTCTACGGTTTCAACTGCTGGATTTGGGCTCAATGGCCACCGGCCCGCACGGCCGGCTCCCCGCGTCAACGCCGGTTACGGTCGTGTTTCTCCGCGTGGATATTGGCGGCGGCTTGATCCAGCATGCGGTCCAGCCTGAACCATTCATCACGGTTCAGGCGCCCGTCGGCCAAATAGCGGCGCTGGGCATTCTCGATTTCCCGCTGTTCCTGTACCAGATCACGCGCTTCGTGGCGACTGAGCTGGCCGCTTGCCATGCCTTTTCGGATGCGATCCATCTGCTGCCGCTGGCGCTGGTCGATGTCGGCGTAGTGGTCATCGCGTGGCGAAAAGTCGTGCCCGAAGCGGCCGCCGAAATCACGTTGGCCCTCATGATGCGGCGCGGTATGTGCGGCGACCGGAAGGGTGGGGTTATGGCCACCCCAGCCATGTGCCTGGGCGGAAGCGGCTGTCAGAGCGAGGCCGGTCAGGGTGATGAGGCCGAGTTTCTTTACGAGGTTGGTGGTTTTCATGAATAGCTCCTGTCGTGTGAAAGGCCGGCACGTCTTGTGGCGGTGGCTCCACTCTGGGGGCTGTCTGTAAGGCAGTCGTTGCGGCACGGTTTTCAGTTGTAACGGTTGGTTACCACCCGGTGGTCAGTCACCACGAATCGAATGGACTGAAGCGTGCCCAACAACCCGTCGCAATGTTGGGCACGCGCAGCGACGCCCAACCTACGATAACTACGATTACCGAATGACGGTTTTGATGGCCGGGTCCACTTGACCGGGGCCGGCGCCCCGCATACCTTCGCCCCGCTGCCCTGACCCGAATGGAGTCGAAGTTGTCCAATAAAAATGTCGTCGAAATCCGCGACCTGCATTTCTCCTACGAGAACCGCAAGATTCTCAACGGAATCAACCTCACCATTCCGCGAGGCCAGACCGCGGCCGTGCTTGGTACCGGCGGCTGCGGCAAAACCACCCTGCTGCGGCTGATCAACGGCCAGTTGAAACCCGAGCGCGGCCAGGTGCTGGTTGACGGTGAGGATGTGCATGCTCTGGATAACGACGGTCTCTATAGGTTGCGTCGCAAGATGGGCATGATGTTCCAGGTCAGCGGCCTGTTCAGCGATCTCTCCGTGTACGAGAACATCGCCTTTCCCATGCGCGAACACACCGACCTCTCGGAACGCATGATCCGCGACCTGGTGTTGATGAAACTGCACGCCGTCGGCCTGCGCGGCGCCCACGGCATGATGCCGCGCGAACTCTCCGGCGGCATGGAACGGCGCGTCGCTCTGGCGCGCGCCATCGCTCTCGATCCCATGCTGATCGTCTACGATGAGCCGTTCGCCGGCCTCGATCCGATCTCACTCAACGTCATCGCCAACCTGTTGCGCCGCCTCAATGAAGCCCTCGGCGCCACCTCCATCGTGGTTACCTACGACGTTTCCGAATCGCTCAAGGTGGTCGACACCGTCCATTTCCTCTCGGATGGCGTGATCGTTGCCGAAGGCCCCACCGCTGAAATCCTGGCGTCCGACGATCCCTTCGTGCGCCAGTTCATCCACGCCGAAGCGGACGGCCCGGTGCACTTCCACTACCCGGCAAACCCGCTGGGAAGTGATCTGGGAATCAGGCGTCCTTGATTTCCTGTCAGTGGAAATGAAAAACGGGGCGCCTCGCGGCGCCCCGTTTTGTTGCTGCTTGCGACTGAACGATCAGAGGTTGTAAGCCCGCTCGCCGTGGCTGGCGGTATCCAGGCCTTCGCGTTCCTGTTCTTCCGGTACGCGCAGTCCCATGGTCATGTCGATCAGCTTGAACAGCACGAAGCTGACCACGCCGGACCAGACGATGGTAATCAGCACGCCGGTGGCCTGCGTCATGACCTGGCCGCCCATCGAGTAGCCGTCCACACCCACGCCACCCAGCGCGGGCGAGACGAAGATGCCGGTGCCGATGGCGCCGATGATGCCGCCGATGCCGTGGATGCCGAAGACGTCGAGCGAGTCGTCGTAACCCATCGCCTTCTTCAGGCCGCTCACGCCCCACAGGCAGACCACACCGGCGATCGCGCCCAGGACGATGGCGCCCATCGGGCCAACCAGACCGGCCGCCGGGGTGACCACCACCAGACCCGCCACCACCCCGGAGGCGATACCCAGCATGGAAGGCTTACCGCGCAACATCCACTCGGCGATCATCCAGGCCATGCCGGCGGCCGCGGTCGCCAGGATGGTGTTGATGAAGGCCAGTGCCGCGCCGCCGGTGGCTTCCAGGTTGGAGCCGGCATTGAAGCCGAACCAGCCCACCCACAGCAGGGACGCGCCGATCATGGTCATCGGCAGGCTGTGCGGCGGCATCGCGTCGCGGCCGAAGCCGATGCGCTTGCCCAGCACGATGGCACCGACCAGCGCGGCGATACCGGCGTTGATGTGCACCACGGTGCCGCCCGCGAAATCGAGGTCACCGTGCTCGAACAGATAACCCCCGGTTGCCCAGACCATGTGCGTGATCGGCAGGTAGGAGAAGGTGAACCAGAGCGCGCCGAACACCATCAGGGCGGAGAACTTCACCCGCTCGGCCAGGCCGCCGACGATCAGCGCCACGGTGATGGCGGCAAAGGTCAACTGGAAAGCCACGAACACCAGTTCGGGAATCACCACGCCGTCGGTAAAGGTCGCGGCCGTACTGTCCGGGGTAATGCCGGCGAGGAACATCTTGGACAGATCGCCGATCATCCAGTTGAGGCCACCGCCATCGCCGAAGGCCAGCGAATAGCCGTACACCGCCCACAGGATCGAGATCAGGCAGAAGATGGCCATGACCTGGGTCAGCACCGACAGCATGTTCTTGGCGCGCACCAGGCCACCGTAGAACAGGGCCACGCCGGGCACGATCATCAGAATGACCAGCAGGGTGGAAACCATCATCCAGGTGGTGTCACCCTTGTTCGGAACCGGGGCGGCAGCCGGCGCCTCGGCGACCGGTGCGGTGGAAACCACCGCTTCGGCCATGGGTGCCACCTCGGTGAGCACCTCCTGGGACAGGGCCACGCCGGACAACCCCAGCGTGCCCAGCAATATCAATGTCGCGAATAAGCTTTTCATGTCGCTTCTCCTTAGATCGCCGCGGCGCCGGCTTCGCCGGTGCGGATGCGGACGACTTGCTCCAGGTCCCAGACGAAAATCTTGCCGTCGCCGATCTTGCCGGTCTGGGCAGCTTTGGAAATGGCCTCGATGGCCTGGTCGAGCATCTCGGCGGCGATGGCCACTTCGATCTTCACCTTGGGCAGAAAATCGACGACGTACTCGGCGCCGCGATACAGCTCGGTGTGGCCCTTCTGGCGGCCGAAACCCTTGACCTCGGTCACGGTGATGCCGGAGGCGCCGATGGCGGAAAGGGCTTCACGCACCTCGTCCAGTTTGAAGGGCTTGATGATGGCGGTTACGAATTTCATTACTGTCTCCTTTTGTGAGAAGCGGTCGTAGCCACCTTGGGCCACAACCAATAGATTCCGTTAGAAAGACTTGGAGACCCAGACCGAGGTGGTGCTCTTGCCGAGGTCGGCACCGCCAAGAAGAACGGGGTTGGACCACACTGCGCTGTTGGCATTGGTATCCGAGTACGCAATGCCTACCGTCATGCCAGACATAACGGGGGAGGACTGGCCCAGGTCATAGGCCAGACTCACCTTCCAGTCGTCATAGTCCTGTCCGCCGTTGTTCTTGAAGTTGAAGGCGCCCCAGTGCGCGCCGGCGGTCAGACCGGTCTCGCCGATAGGCACGCTCGCGGACAAATCAAGGTAATTCGAGCCACGCGCATTGGCGAAGCCGAAGGTGCCGCTGCTGGTGGCATAGGAATATTTGAGGTTGAACCACTTCCAGCCCAGCGATGCATAGACCTCGGTGGTGTCGGCACTGGTAACAGCGGGGGTACCCCTGTTGCCGGGGTACACGTATCCAATAACGCCTACATCGTAGCTAACGCCGGTATCGCCAATGGCGTTGCGGTAACCACCGTATAGATCCACTTCCAGGCTGCCGTTTTGATAACCCTGAAAATCCTTGATCCAACTGACATTGGAACCCCAGGCGCCGAGGTAGACGCCGCTGCTGTGCGAGTAATCAAGTCCACCCTGGATGGCCGGGTCGCCACTACTTTGGGAGATGCCGCGGAATACGTAGTTGGAAGTCATGCCGACGTTGGCGGATAGGCTATGGGGGCTATCCGCCGCGAACGCGGGAATGGAAATCAGGCCGGACAGAACGAGCAAGCAAGACAGTTTTTTCATGACGGTTCTCCAGAGAAATGGTGCGGTGGTGCACATCCATTAAAAGCACAACCCGTGCCAACATTAAAAACCGTTAATAGTCATATGGTTGCAAACCAATGCCCGATGTTGATGCAAAATCATGCGCCTTCTTGGTGCGTCTACATCAAGCCCCGCACCGTCATCGCGCGGCGGGAAGCGGACGTCCCTTTGCTAAACTGCCCGCACTGATCCCAACCGCCGGAGTGCACCGTGCTCAAACAAAAAATCGCCGCCGACATGGCGTCCAAAGTCTCCGAAGTGCTGGCCATGACCCCGGCCCGCGACGTGGAAAAAAACCTCAAGGCCAGCCTTGCGGCTTGGCTGTCCAAGCTCGATCTGGTGACCCGCGAGGAATTCGATGTGCAGGCGCAGGTGCTGGCGCGTACCCGCGAGAAATTGCAGGAACTGGAAGCGCGCCTGGCGAGTCTGGAAGGCGCCTCCAAGACATAGGGCTTTCGGCCAGCCACCGCGTGTAGCGCCGGCTTCCAGCCGGCGTCTTTTAACACTGCCGGCTGCCGTTAGGGTAATGACGCGGGTTGGAAGCCGGCGCTACACGCTGTGCATCGGCACGATCTGCGGCTGCGGGCCGATAACTCCGCCAACCTATCTTTCCTGGCGCGCTTCCATGAAACCATTCAAATCACTCGTCCAGGCCGCGCTGTTCGTCACCCTTGCCGGCTGTTCCAGCAATCCCATGACCGGGCGCAGCCAACTCACGTTGGTGCCGGAAAAAAGCGTCATCGCCCAATCGGTCAGCGCCTACAAGGCGGAACTCGCGCCGCACGCCAAAAAGGGCAAACTCAACGACGACGAGCGCGTGGTGCGGCGGGTACGCGCCATCACCGACCGCCTGGTGGCGCAGGCGGTGCGTTATCGGCCGGATAGCGCTTCCTGGGCCTGGGAAGTGAATGTCATCGACGACCCCAAGACCCTCAACGCCTTCTGTATGCCGGGCGGCAAGATGGCCATCTATACCGGGCTGATCGACAAGCTGAAGGCCACGGACGACGAGATCGCCCAGGTCATGGGCCATGAGATCGGCCATGCCCTGGCCAATCACGGCGCCGAGAAAATGTCCGTGGGCATGATGTCGGACATCCTGGTTTCCGCCATCGGCGGCAGGTACCAGCAGGCAAGCCAAATGGCCGCGCTGGTGGCCTGGCAGTTGCCCAACAGCCGGGGCGCCGAGACCGAGGCGGATCGCATCGGCATCGAGCTCGCCGCGCGTGCCGGCTACGACCCGGATGCGGCGCCGCGCCTGTGGCAAAAAATGAAGGAAGCCAGTGGCGAGAAAGGGCGTTTTGATCTGCTCTCCACCCACCCCGCATCGGACACGCGCATGGAGGAACTGGCCGCCCTGGCGCCGCATATGCGGCCGCTCTACGCCGAAGCCGCGAAGAACCCGGCCACCCTGCCCACGCGCCTGGCCGCCAATGTGCGCGATGTCACGCCGGGTGACGGCCCGGCCAGCCACGCGGTGGCCCCTGCCGCGCTGCGGCCGCTGGCCTTGGTCAACCCAGCCTACGAACGCTTTCGCGGCGGCGAAGCCGTGCTGGAGTGCGAAAACTGTGCTCTCAGTTTCAGCAACCGCGCGGGCAAGCTGAAAACGCTGGATGCGAGCGGCGACTGGGAGAGCCTGGCGCGCGAGGTGCTGGATGTCGGCTACTCCCAGGACATCGCCTGGTATTACCTGGGCCGCGCCGCCGAAGGCCAGGGCCTGCGCGACGCCGCGCGCCGTTACTACCAGCACGCCGCCAACCTGGCGCGCCACAAGGAAACCCATTGCAAGGGCCTGTTCACCGACCTGTGCAACGGCATCCGCCTGCCGGAACAGGCGGAAACGGCGCTGGCGAGGCTGGGGAAATGAGCATCGTAGGTTGGGCAAAGCGAAGCGTGCCCAACGAACCGCCACGATGTTGGGCACGCTTCGCTTTGCCCAACCTACCTTTCCAACGATCTTTCCCATGACCAAAATCATCGAAGTCGCCGCCGCCGTCATCGAAAACCCGGACGG
>JAUXXW010000097.1 GCA_030684775.1 Pseudomonadota bacterium | reverse complement strand
ACAACCCCGCTGTCGCGGCTCACGATGCCTTGAGTGTGCGTTTGCGTTCCTTGGTGTAGCGCCACCAGTGACGTAGGTTGGGCAAAGCGCAGCGTGCCCAACAACACCGCTGTCGCGGCTCACGATGCCTTGAGTGTGCGTTTGCGTTCCTTGGTGTAGCGCCACCAGGGCAGTGGCGGCTCGCCGGCCATGAAGCGGGTGGCGGCGATGAAGGTATCGAGCAGACAAGGGTCATGCATGACGCCGGTTTGCACACACAACTGCTGGTAGAGGACGTAAGGGTCCTGTCCCTTGATATCCGTCGGGGCGTGGATACCCAGTTGCCGCAGATTGTCGGCAACCACCGGGCCGATATTGGGAATGGCTTCCAGTTCCAGTGCTTCCGCCGCCGTCTTCGCTTTCTTCATCTTGTACTCCCTCTGAAAAACACCGTTTAACCCCTCGATTTGGGGGGATGACGGCAGGCCGGCATTCGCGGTCAGCCGGTCCAGTTGACCATACGCTGGGCCTTGTCCAGGTCGCGCATGGCTTTGAAATGGTCAACCTGTTTGGCGTCCATGCGTTCGCGCAGGGAGAGCATCAGTTCGGCCGTGGATAGCGCATCGGCGAGGGCGCTGTGGCGGGCGTAGTTGCCGATGCCGAAACGCGTCATCCATTGATCGAGGGAACGATGCGAGCGCGCGAGTTCGGGGTAGAGGGCGGGGGCGATGTATGCGAGGTCGGCCCAGGAATGCCTGAACTTGAGGCCGAGGAAGGTTTTCAGGGCACGGTCGATCATGGTCTGGTCGAAGGCGACGTGAAAGGCCACCAGCGGCGACTTGCCGAGGTATTCGAGAAAGGTGAGCAGGGCCTCCACCGGCGGCACGCCCTCCGACTGCGCGGTGCCGCCGATGCCGTGGATCAGGATGTTGTCGCGGGTACTGACGCGGTTCTGTTGCAGGATGATTTCCATACTGTCGGCCAGGTGGATACTTCCTCCGCTGACCGCAACGGCGCCGATGGCGATGAGGCGATCCTTGACCAGATTCAGGCCGCTGGTCTCCACGTCCACCACCACATAACGACTCACCGCATGGGGAGCGTTCAGGTCAGGTGCGGGCAACGCTTTCCAGGCGGCCAGCCGCTCGGCCTGTTCCGGGGTCAGTTCAGGCTTCGCGCCGAATAGCCGCGCGAGCCAGTTCATAGCTGGTAGTCCACGGTCAGCTTGGTTTGCAGCTTGCGCGCCTGGCGGAAGGCTTCCTTGAGGATGCGCTTGTCCAGGTTGTTGAAGCTGTCCGGATCGACCTTGTTGGTCAGGGGGTCGCCACGCTCGCACTGGTCATGATGAAGTTGCAGGCGCAGCAACTGGATGAACAGGAAGGCATCGGCCCAGGCCTCCGCGTCTTGCGGGTCGATGCGCAATGGCCCGGTGATCTCGCGCAGGCGTTGCAGGGTATTGGTCTGCTTGCCGCCGACGGCCAAGCTGAAAATGCGGGCGGCGTCGACGAAGGGGGTGATGCCGTTGAGCTTGAGGTCGAGGATGTTTCCCTTGCCGGTGAAGAAGTCCCACACCGAGCCTGACGGCGGGCTGTTGCGCAGGGCGTTGGCCGCCATCTGATGGAGGAAGCGGCTGTTCTTTTTCGCCGCGCCACGCAGCCATTCGCGCAGGTCGAAGGCCAGACAGTCGGCACCGTAGAGGGGTCGGAAATCGAAGAAGATGGTGGAATAAAGCAGCGCCATCGGGTCGCCGCGGTCGATCCAGTTGGCGAAGGTGTTTTTCCATTCCTGGAGCGACAAGCACCATTTCGGGTTGGAGGCCATCACCTCGCCGTTGCACAGGGGGAAACCGCATTCCGCCAGCGCCAGGTTGACGCGCCTGGCGAAGGGCAGCAGCACGGCGCGGATGGCCTCGTTGTCGTCGTTTGTCTCCGTGGCGAAGATGATGCCGTTGTCCTGGTCGGTATTCAGTGTCTGCTCCAGGCGCCCCTCGGAGCCCAGGGCCAGCCAGCAGAATTCCACGTCCCTGGCGGCCGGGTCGTTTCTCAATTCCAGTTCGAGGATGCGCGTGGTGAGCAGATCGTTGAGGGTGGAGATGATCTGCGTGAGTTGCTCGGCCGCCACCCCCTGCGCCAGCATGTTGTGGGCCAGTTGCCGGATGTCCTTGGCCGAGTGGATGAGGGTGTCGAGTTCCTCGGCGTTGCGGATGGCGCCGCTGATCTGGCGCAGGCCGACGCGTTGCAGCGAAAACAGGTCTTTCTCCGAGATCAGGCCCTTGAGCTGGCCGTCCTCCTCCACCAGGATGTGGCGGAAACCCTGCTTGGCCATGACCAGCGCGGCGTCGTGGGCCAGGGCGTGCGGCGGCAGGGTGCGCGGATTCGGGCTCATGACCGTCGAAAACAGAACGTCCAGGCTGACTTCGGCCAAAGCGACCCGGTTGAGGACGTCATGCAGGGTGAAGATGCCCACCGGCTTCCTGTTTTCGTCCACCGCGACCATGGAGCCGATACCCAACTTGTGCATGGTTTCCAGCACCTCGCGCAGCGAGGTTTCCGGCGCGCAGGTCACCGGCTCGCGCCGGATCAGGGTCTCCAGCGTGCTCGACATGGATTGCTGGTCGCTGCTGGATTTGGCGTACTGGGCCTGGAGCACCTGTTTCGACTGTTCCAGCAGATTGGCGATGCGCCGCGTGCAGAAATCGTTGAAGGGGTCGCTGATTTTGAGCAACTCGCGAAAATCCGCCGCCGCCAGTTCGAAGCAGAAGGTGTCATGCCCCGCCCGATAGGTACTGGCGACGCTGCGTTTCGAGAGCAGAGCGCCCAGGGGGAAGCACTCGCCCTCATGCAGTTCCAGCCAGGAGGCATCGTCCTGAGCGCGCACCACATCCTGCTCACCGTTAATCACGCCCTGCTTGATGATGTAGAAAGTTTTGACCGGCCCCGAGTCCGGCCCGAGAACCGTCTCCCCCTTGGCGTAATAAGTCAGCTTGAGCCGCTCCGCCAGCCAGACCAGGTGTTCCCGCTCCATGCTGTCGAAGGGCGCGAAGCGGGCAAGATGGTCGACGGTGGCGAGAATGAGTGTGTTGGGCGCGGCCATGGCGGTAGGCGGGTTTGGCAAAGCGGGTAGCTTATTTCATGCGGCCGCCCGAAGGAACGAAGCCCGGCAAATCAACGGGGGGAACGTAGCCGCAGATACGGTATGGCGGTTCGCGCCTCATGGCATGGGTAGTGACAGGTTGGGCGTCGCTGCGCGCCGTGGCGTGATCGACGATCCACACACGCAACTGCTCTATCTGGACATCGCACTGGCGCCCGAGGCTCACTTCGAATACGTGCTGCCGGCGGGCCATAACGCTTTTCTCTATCTGTTCGAGGGCGACGCGCTGGTGGACGAGGACACTCCGATTCCCCTTCACACCCTGGCGGTGCTGAACCCCGGCGACATCCTCGACCTGGAGGCCGGTGAAGGCGGTGCGCGTTTCATTCTGGTGGCCGGCCGCTGCATGAACCTATCGCGCAGCACGGGCCGTTCGTGATGAATACGCGGGAGGAGATCGAGCAGGCCACGGCCGATTACCGGGCGGGCAAGCTTGTGTAGCGCCGGCGCTACCTACCCAGCAACCAGGCCGCCACTTCCAGGTCGCGCGGGTAAGTCACTTTCAGGTTGGTGAGGTCGCTTTCCACCAGGCGCGGCGAGAGGCCGAGATATTCCAGGGCGGAGGCTTCGTCGGTGACGGCGGTGCCGGCCTGTTCCAGGGCTTTCAACAACAGGGCGTGGCGGAACATCTGCGGGGTTTGCGCGGCCCAGAGTTTTTCCCGCGAGACGGTTGCCTCGATGCGCTGGCCCTCGTTCGCGCGTTTCAGGGTGTCGGCCACGGGCGCGGCGAGGATGCCGCCGACTTCATCGCCGGCCAGTTCCGCCAGGAGTCTGTCGAGCAGCACGCGAGAGAGGCAGGGGCGGGCGGCGTCGTGGACCAAAATCCAATCCTCCGCGGCGGCCTCGCCGGCCATCTCGCGCAGGCCGTTGGCCACGCTTTCGGCCCGGGTGGCACCGCCACAGCGCAACACCGTCAATTTGGCGAACGCCGACCAGTCGGTGTCCGCCCACCATCCATCCCCCGCCGAGAGCACCACATAAACCTGGTCGATGGCGGGGTGCCGCTCGAAGGCGCGGATGCTGTGCCAGATCATGGGGCGGCCGTGAATATCCAGATATTGCTTGGGATGGCCGGCACCCATGCGGGCACCGACGCCGGCGGCGGGCAAAAGGGCAAGGTGGCGGGGCATTGGTCTTGTATGCGGGTGGGGTTACCCTAAATTCTAAGTGCAAGCCATTTGGAGACCATCATGCAATCCGCCCGCCCGCCTGCCGTCGCCGGCACGTTCTATCCCGCTGACCCCAGCGAGTTGTCCGCCATGCTGCGGAGGTTGCTCGCCGAGGCGCAGCCGCCGCCGTTGCGGCCGAAGGCGTTGATCGCGCCGCATGCCGGTTACATCTACTCCGGCGCCATCGCCGCCGGTGCCTATGCCTTGTTGCGGCCGCTGCGCGCAAGCATCAAACGGGTGATTCTGCTGGGGCCGGTGCATCGCGTCTGGACGCCCGGCTTGGCGCTGCCCGGGGTGGAGGCGTTCGAGACGCCACTGGGACGCGTGTTGCTGGATCAGGAGGCCATTGCGGCCATAGATGGCCTGGACCAGATTCAGGTGCACCCCGCCGCCCACGCACAGGAGCATTCCCTGGAAGTGCAACTTCCCTTCCTGCAAAGCGTGCTCGACGATTTCACCCTGGTTCCCCTGGCCGTGGGCGGCGCCGGCCCGAATGCGGTGGCCGAGGTGCTGGAGGTGCTTTGGGGGGGCGCGGAAACCTTGATCGTGGTGAGTTCCGATCTCTCGCATTTCCTGCCCTACGACCAGGCCCAGCATGTGGATCGCGCCACCGTCCATGACATCCTCCGGTTCAACGGCCATCTGGTCGGTGAGCAGGCTTGCGGCTGCCACCCGATCAATGGCCTGCTGCTGGCGGCGCACAAACACGGTCTGGCGCCGCATCTGCTGGATTTGCGCAATTCGGGCGATACCGCCGGCGACCGCAACCGCGTGGTCGGCTATGCATCGATTGCTTTCACCGAAGTTGCCAGCACAGCGTCTCTGGAGAACCCACATGTTCAGTGAAGAACAAGGCCGTTTGCTGACCACCCTGGCGCGCGCCGCCATCGCGCGTGAATTCGACCGATCCGTCGCCGCCTCGCCGCATCCCGACTGGCTGATGGCTCCCGGCGCGGTGTTTGTCACGCTCACCGAGGCGGGGCGTCTGCGCGGCTGCATCGGGTCGCTGGAGGCGCATCGGCCGCTGGGCGAGGATGTGGAACACAACGCCCGCGCCGCCGCCTTCCACGATCCGCGCTTTCCGCCCCTTGCCCCGGCGGAATTGCCCAGCTTACGGGTGGAAGTCTCCGTGCTCACTCCGGCCACCCCCATGGCCTTCACGGATGAAGACGACGCACTGGCGCAACTGCGCCCCGGTGTGGACGGTTTAATTCTGGAGCACGGTTACCACCGTTCCACCTTCCTGCCGCAGGTGTGGGAGCAATTGCCGGACCCGCGCCAGTTCATGTCCCACCTCAAACAGAAAGCCGGTTTGAGCGGCGATTTCTGGGCCAAAGACCTGCGCTTGTCCCGCTATGGGGTGGAGAAATTCAAGGAAGACCTGGCATGAACAGCCCCCACGCTCACATTCGTTCGCTGCCCCCCGAGGGGGCAGTCGCCTCCCTTGGGACGGCCCGGCGGGCGGCGACATGACCATCCCCGAAACCAGCCACCCCGGACGCTGGTGGCATCCGCTGGACGACGGTCGCATCCAGTGCGATCTCTGCCCACGCGACTGCAAGCTGCACGAAGGCCAGCGCGGCGCCTGCTTCGTGCGCAAGATGGAAGCCGGCAAGATGGTGCTCACCACCTATGGCCGCAGTTCCGGCTTCTGCGTCGACCCGATCGAGAAGAAGCCGCTCAACCATTTCTACCCCGGCACCTCGGTGCTTTCCTTCGGCACCGCCGGCTGCAACCTGGCGTGCAAGTTCTGCCAGAACTGGGACATTTCCAAATCGCGCGACATGGATCGCCTGATGGATGCCGCCAGCCCCGACAAGATCGCCCAGGTGGCGCGGCAACTCGGCTGCAAGAGCGTGGCCTACACCTACAACGACCCGGTGATATTCGCCGAATACGCGCTCGATACGGCGGATGCCTGCCATGCCCTCGGCATCCAGAGTGTGGCGGTCACCGCCGGCTATATCCACCAAGCGGCGGCGGTCGAGTTCTACGCCAAGATGGACGCCGCCAATGTCGACCTGAAAGGCTTCACCGATGCCTTTTACGTCAAGCAATGCGGTGGCCACCTGCAACCGGTGCTCGATGCCCTGATTTACCTGAAACGCGAAACCCAGGTCTGGTTCGAGATCACCACCCTGCTCATTCCCGGCCTCAACGACTCCGACGAAGAATTGCGGCAACTCTCGGAATGGGTGGGCAAGGAACTCGGCCCGGATGTGCCGCTGCACTTCACCGCCTTCCACCCGGACTGGAAACTCAACGACCTGCCGCCCACCTCCGCCGCCACCCTCAGCCGCGCCCGCCGCATCGCCCAGGCAGTCGGCCTGCATTACGTCTACACCGGCAACGTCCACGACGCGAATGGCGGCACCACTTGGTGCCCCGGCTGCCACGCTCCCCTGGTCGTGCGCGACTGGTATGAGTTCGACGACTACCGACTCACCGCCGATGGTCACTGCCCGCACTGCAACACGCCCATCGCCGGGCGTTTCCAGGCCTTCGAGCAACCGTTCGGAGCGCGGCGGATACCAGTGAATATGCGGCTGATTTGAGCTGTAGCGCCGGCTGGAAGCCGGCGCTACAAGGCCGAGTCCACCAGCAACCTGCTAGAGTGCACCCCTTATAAAACCCGTCCCTTGCCCCGCGTGCGTTTATCCATCTCACTGTTATTGCTGTTTTTCTCCCTCTCCGCCCAGGCCTCCGTGGATAGCGACTTCCAGGCTGCCCGCGAGGCTTATCAGAAGGGAAAATTCGAGCGCTTTTTCAAATACGCGGACAAGGTCCCCGAGAGTTACCCCTTGGCGCCCTATCTCCGCTTCTGGCGCCTGAAAGCCAACACACCCGGCAACGTCGCACTGCTGAAGTTCATCGACGAGAATCCCGACACTCCGCTATCCGATCGTTTGCGTAACGATCTGGCGCGCCAGTTTGGGCGTGCTGAAAACTGGGCCGAATTTCGCTTGCAATACCAGGCCATCCCACGACCCGATCAGGAATTGCAGTGTTTCAATCTGCGCCGCCGCCTCAGCGAAGGCGGCAAAGTGGAAGCGGAAGGCGTGGCGCTCTGGCGCACCGCGCGCGACCTGCCTTCCAGTTGTGACCCGCTGTTCACCGCCCT
Organism: Pseudomonadota bacterium; assembly: GCA_030684775.1. Lineage (GTDB taxonomy): Bacteria > Pseudomonadota > Gammaproteobacteria > Burkholderiales > Thiobacillaceae > PFJX01. Next base: position 9,022 of record JAUXXW010000097.1, on the reverse strand, counting down.
GGCCGAATCCGGCAAGCTGACCACGGAGGATCGTCTGGCGCGCCTGCGCCTGGCGCTGGATGACAACAACCTGCGTTTGTCGCGCGAGTTGAATGCGCGCCTGAGCGCGGACCTGGCGATGGAAGACGATGCCCTGGCCCGCGCCCAGCGCGACCCGGAGCGTTTCCTGGATGGTGCCTTGAACACTGCTGGACAGCATGAAGCCGCGCTCTATGCGCTCACCCAGATCGCGAAGAAAGAGCCGGAAACCGCCGCCCGTGTCTGGGAGACCCAGCAAGCCAAATTCCCGGAAGCCGGACAGCGTTACGGCTGGGGCCAGATCGGCCTGCATGCCGCGCGTCGCCATGACCCCCGAACCCTGGCCTGGTTCGCGCGCGCGGGCACGCCGCAAAGCGAAGCGCAACTGTTGTGGAAAGTCCGTTCCGATCTGCGCGCCGGCAAGTGGCTCGATGTCCACAACAGCATCGAGGCCATGCCCGAAGCGATGCGCAACGAGCCGGTCTGGCGCTACTGGAAGGCGCGCGCGCTGAAGGCGCTGAATGCGAACTACCCGGCCAATGTGCTGTTCGCCAAGCTTTCGCAGGAGATCAACTACTACGGTCTGCTGGCGGAGGAGGAGTTGCCCGCCCGCCTGGAAGCGCGGCCGGCGGAATACAAGGTGACGCCGGATGACCTGAAAACCGCCGAGGAACATATCGGCCTGAAGCGCTCCCTGCTGCTGCGCAGCCTGGGCGACATGGGCAACGCCACCGGGGAGTGGGATTGGGCACTGCGCGGCATGAACGACCGCCAAATTCTGGCGGCGGCGGAACTGGCGCGGCGCGAAGGCTGGTATGACCGCGCCATCATCACCGCCGACCGGACGCGCGGCGAACACGATTTCGACCTCAGATACCTCTCCCCCTATCGCGACCTGGCCACCGCCTATGCGCACAACAACAGTCTCGACGAGGCCTGGGTGTTCGGCCTGATGCGCCAGGAATCGCGTTTCGTCGACTATGCCCGCTCCAGCGTCGGCGCCAGCGGCCTGATGCAGATCATGCCCGCCACCGCCAAGTGGATCGCCAATCAACTCGGCCTCGGCCGCAAGGCGCACGCCGGCATGAATCACCCGGAAACCAACATCCGCTTCGGCACCTACTACCTGAAACACATCTACGACTCGCTCGAACAGTCGCCGGTACTGGCCACCGCCGGCTACAACGCCGGGCCGGGGCGCGCCCGCAGATGGCAGGGCGAAACCCCGCTGGAAGGCGCCATCTACGTGGAAAGCATCCCCTTCTCGGAAACCCGCGAATACGTCAAGAAAGTCCTGGCCAACGCCATGTTCTACCGCAACCGTTTTGGTGGTGAAGCACGCACTCTGAAAGATCGCCTGGGCACCATCCCGGCGCGCGCGCGCGCCCAGCCCGCGCCCGAACTGGAAACGGCACCGTAGCTTGGGCAAAGCGGAGCGTGCCCAACATCGCGGCGGTTTGTTGGGCACGCTTCGCTTTGCCCAACCTACGCAGACTGCGGCGGCACCACCGCGAATGGTTAATATCTCCCACGTTCATCACACGAGCCCCGAATCATGACTTGCAACAACATCTGTGTTCTCGGCGGCGGCGGTTTCGTCGGCTCGCATCTGGTTTCACTCCTGGCTGCGCGCGGTCATCGCGTGCTGGTGCCGACGCGGCGACGCGCGCGGATCAAGCATCTGCTGGTGCTACCCGGCGTTGAGGTGGTGGAAGCCGACATCCACGACCCCGCCGCGCTGCAATCGCTGTTTACCGGCATGGATGCGGTAATCAATCTGGTCGGCATCCTCCACGAAACCCGGCCCAACGGTTTCCAGCACGCCCATGTCGAATTGCCGCGCAAGGTCATCGCGGCCTGCGCGGCGAGCGGCGTGCATCGGCTTCTGCACATGAGCGCGCTGGGCGCGGAGCCGACCTCGAAAAGCCGCTATCAGCAATCGAAAAGCGCGGGCGAAGCGCTGGTTCGGGAGGCACAAGATATCGATACCACGGCACTCCGGCCCTCCGTGATCTTCGGCCCGGGCGACAGCTTCCTGACGCTGTTCGCCGGCCTGCTGCAACTGGCCCCGGTTGTGCCTCTGGTCAGCGCATCCGCCCGCTTCCAGCCGGTATTCGTGGGTGACGTGGCGCGCGCCTTCGCCGACTCACTGGAACGCCGCGACACTTACGGTCAGGGCTACGACCTGTGCGGCCCCACCACCTACACCCTGGCGGAACTGGTGAACCTGACCGCCAATGCCCTGGGACTGCGCCGCCACGTGCTGCCGCTGGGCGCAACGGCGTCGTATTGGTTCGCGCGCCTGATGGAATTGAAGCCGGGTGCCAAGCTCATGACCCGCGACAACCACTACGCCATGCTCACAGACAACGTCTGCCAAGAGAGTTGCGCCCAGCCTTTCGGCGCGCCCACCGCTCTGGAAAGCGTGATCGGCTACCTCAAGGAAGCAGACCCGCGCCGCGACTACATGGGATTCCGTACCCATGCGGGACGCTGAGAACAGCGTCATTCCCGCGAACCACGTAGGTTGGGCAAAGCGCAGCGTGCCCAACATCGCGACGGTTTGTTGGGCACGCTGCGCTTTGCCCAACCTACGAATTGCCACATGCGTGGCCTGATGCCATGCCCCTGACCACCTACATCGTCGGCGGCGCCGTGCGCGACGGCCTCCTGGGCCTGCCGGTGCAAGACCACGACCATGTGGTGGTGGGCGCCACCCCGGAGGAAATGGTCGCTCTCGGCTTTCGCCCCGTGGGTAAGGACTTCCCTGTTTTTCTGCACCCGGATACCCACGAGGAATATGCCCTGGCCCGCACCGAGCGGAAAACCGCGCGCGGCTACAAGGGCTTCGCGGTACATGCCGCGCCGGATGTGACGCTGGAACAGGATCTGCTGCGGCGTGACCTCACCATCAATGCGATAGCAATGGCCGAGGACGGTAGCCTGATCGACCCCTATGGCGGCCGCGCCGACCTGGAGGCGCGCCTGTTCCGCCATGTCTCCGGCGCTTTCGCGGAAGACCCGGTGCGCATCCTGCGCGTTGCCCGCTTCGCCGCGCGCTTTCCCGACTTCACGCTGGCGCCGGAAACCCTGGCATTGATGCAGCAGATGGTGGCGGACGGCGAAGTCGATGCGCTGGTGTCGGAACGAGTCTGGCAGGAGTTGTCGCGCGGCTTGCTGGAAGCCACCCCTTCACGCATGTTCCGGGTGCTGCGCGAGTGCGGCGCCCTGGCCCGCCTGCTGCCGGAAGTCGACTGCCTGTTCGGCGTGCCGCAGCCGCCCCAGCATCACCCGGAAATAGACACCGGCGAACACGTCATGCAGGTCATCGACGAGGCCGCGCGCCAGGGCCTCAACTTACCGGCGCGCGTGGCGGCGCTGCTGCACGATCTCGGCAAGGGCGCCACCCCGCCCGAGTTCTGGCCAAAACACCACGGCCACGAAGGGCGCGGCGTGGCGCTGGTGAAAACGGTCTGCGAACGCCTGCGGGCGCCGCTCGAATGTCGCGACCTGGCCATCATGGTGGCGCGCGATCACGGCAACGCGCATCGCGCCCTGGAACTGCGCCCGGCCACCGTGCTGGAACTGCTGGAACGGGCGGATGCTCTGCGTCGGCCGGAACGCTTCGAGGATTTCCTGGCGGCCTGCGCTGCGGATTTCCACGGCCGCGACGGACATAGGGAACGCCCCTATCCCCAGGCGGAATATTTGCGCGGCGCGCTGAATGCGGCACGCGGCGTCAATGCCGGCGCCATCGCCCGGCAGGTGTTGCCGGCGGCCATACCCGAGGCCATCCGCCAGGCACGGATCGCCGCCATCACAGCAGCGCCCATGTAGCGCCGGCTTCCAGCCGGCTTCGTGGGCCTAATCAGGAGAACGAAGCCGACGCTACAGCTCAGAGGAATCCAGGATGAACCCCGACATCGCCCGTCTGTTCCCCACGCTCGCGGCGTTACCCGTGCCCTTGGCGCTTGAGGTTGAACGCCAGGCACACAAGCTGAACGCCCCGGCCGGCACCACGCTGTTCGATGCCGGCATGGCCTGCCAGGCTCTGCCACTGGTGCTGGAGGGGCGCATCAAGGTCAGCAAGCGCGCCGAGAACGGACGCGAAATCCGCCTCTACAGCGTGCGGCCGGGTGAGTTGTGCATCGTTACGGTGAGTTGTCTTCTCGCCGGCGACCCCTATCCCGCCACCGGTGTCGCGGAAACCGCCGTCTCCGCTCTGGCACTGCCGCGCGCGCTGATCCTGCGTTTGGTGGCGGAGCATCCACCGTTCCGGGAAATGGCCTTCAACCTGTTCGCCGAACGACTGACCGGCCTCATGCAACTGGTCGAAGAAGTGGCCTTCCGCAAACTGGATCAGCGCCTGGCGGCCTGGCTGCTGCAGCGCGGCCCGCTCATCGCGGTTTCGCATCAGGTCGTGGCGGACGAACTGGGCAGCGTGCGCGAAATCGTGTCGCGCCTGTTGAAGCAGTTCGAGGAAGAAGGCAGCGTGCGCCTGGGCCGTGAGCGCATCGAGGTGCTGCTGCCGACCGCCCTCAAGCTGAAGGCGTCCGGCATACAGGGGTAGCTACAGGTCCGACGCCACCAGGCCGGTACGGATGGCGTAACGCGTCAGGCCCGCCACGTCGTGGATGTTGAGACGCTGCATGAGTTGGGCGCGATGGCTTTCCACCGTCTTCACACTGACATGCAACTGGGCGGCAATCTCACGGGTCGCGTAACCGCGCGCGATCAGATGCAGGATTTCACGCTGGCGCGGGGTCAGGCGGTCATCCTGATGCGTCTTGGCGCTGTGTGTGTCTGTGTGCAGGAAATCCTCTATGACACTCACCGCCTCACGCAGATTGACCAGCACGGAGCGATGCTTCTCGCTGGCCTGATTGAGCGCTTCCAGCGCCTGCTTCTGGGTGCTGACATCGGTGCAATAACCGACGAAGCCGATGCACTCGCCCTTGTCGGAAAACATCGGCTGCCCTGTCTTCAACAGCCAGCGATAGCGCCCATCCCTGCGGCGCAGACGACATTCCAGCGTGAACGGCGCGGCACCGCGAATCGCTTCCGCAGCCAAGCCGTGCCAGGCGGCGGCGTCTTCCGGATGCATCATGGACAGCCACCCCTGATCCAGGGTGTCTTCCAGCTTGCGGCCGGTGAAGTCCAGCCAGGCGCGATTGACATGGCGGCAATCGCCGTCAGGGCCGGCTACCCAGATCATCGCCGGTACCCAATCAAGCACCTGCTTCATTTCCGGTGTGAATTCCACGCCAAACACATCCATGTTCATCTCTCAAAACTCCAAAAAAACGGCTCGCAAGCCGCTCCCGCCCAGGGCCTGATATTCTTATCCCTACAGCTTAAGTAGTAGTGTAATCACTATAAATCAGGGAAACCCTGAAATTCATAGTGCATTGCACCATATCCGATACCGCTCAATCATACGGCCTCCCCTCTTTTCGTCCGTGTAACCAAAGTCACTGAGCAGAATGTCGCCGACACCTACTCTGCCGCCACTCCCTGAGCGGAGCTTTGTTATTTAATGGAGGATGGTCATGAAAGCGAATGTTGGTGGTATCGATCGTATTTTGCGCATCGTCGTGGGCCTGGCCCTCATCGTCTGGGCAGCCGCCCTGAATGGCCCGATCTGGGCGTGGATCGGCGTGGTGCCCCTGGCTACCGGCCTGTTCAAGTTCTGCCCGTTCTACCCGCTGCTGGGCATGAATACCTGTCCGATGGACAAGTGATTTTCTGCCGCAATCGGTATGGCTGTGTATGAGCCGCCCGGCCCTATGAACCTGAATCCAGGGGTTGAAGCCATAGAAGCGTTGGTTGGGCAAAGCGCAGCGTGCCCAACAACCCGTCGCCATGTTGGGCACGCTGCGCTTTGCCCCCGCAAGGAGGACGCCGGATTCGTAAGCCGCTAAAGCGGACAACGACTCCGCTGCCCAACGACTACCTCTAAGACGGGTAGGGTGCTACGCACCATCGGGTTCACCGTAGCCGCCGCCGCCCGGCGTTTCCAGGACGAAGACATCGCCGGGCTGTAACTCGAATTTGCCGATGCCGGCGATTTCTTCACGCTCCCCATCCGCGTGTTCGATCCACTGCCGCCCGGTCGCGCCCGCCTCGCCGCCCGCCAGACCGAAGCCGCCGACCTGGCGGCGCAGGGCCAGCAGGTTGGCGCGCATCGGGCTGAGGAAGCGAATCCGTCGTTCCACGCCGGCGCCGCCGGGATAGTGCCCGGCACCTCCGGAACCCCGGCGGATGGCGAAGCGCTCCACCCGCACCGGGTAATTCAGCTCCAACACTTCCGGGTCGGTCAGGCGCGAGTTGGTCATGTGGCTGTGCACCGCGCCGGCGCCGGCAAAGCCCGGCCCGGCGCCACAGCCGCCGCACACGGTCTCGTAATACTGGTGGGTGGCGTCGCCGAAGGAAAAGTTGTTCATGGTGCCCTGCGAAGCGGCCAGGGCGCCCAGCGCGCCATACAGCGCATCGACGATGTTCTGCGAGGTTTCCACATTGCCCGCCACCACGGCGGCGGGCCAGACCGGGTTGAGCAGGCAGCCTGGCGGCAGGCGGATTTCCAGCGGACGTAGCACCCCGGCATTGAGCGGGATGTCGGAGTCGATCAGGGTGCGGAATACATAGAGCACGGCTGAATGGGCGATGCTGGCCGGCGCGTTGAGGTTGCCCGGCTGTTGCGGGCTGCTGCCGGCGAAGTCGATCACGGCGCGTTGGGCTGCGTGGTCGATGCGGATGGCGACCTGGATCTTCGCTCCCTCCCCCTCCGGGAGAGGGAGCGGGTCCAGCGCCAGACTGAACGCTCCATCTTTCAGCCGACCCAGCAGCCGCTTCACCGCCGCTTCCGCGTTGTCCTGCACGAAGCCCATGTAAGCCAGCACCGCCTCGGCGCCGACTTCGCCTTCCAGTTGCCGCAGCAGGCGCGCGCCGAGATGGCAGGCGGCGACCTGGGCTTGCAGGTCGGCAAGGTTTTGCTCGGGGTTGCGCGCCCCTGTAGCGCCGGCATCCCTGCCGGCGTCTTTTAACCCCGCCGGCAGGGATGCCGGCGCTACAAAAGAAGCTGATATGTTTGGCGCGATTTGCCGCTGCTGGCCGATTACGGTGCCAGCCAGCCAATCCCGCACCTCGGCCTCCAGCATCCGCCCCTCGCGCACGATCAACATACCGTCGGACAGGCAGCCTTCCTGGTCGATGTGCGTGCTGTCGGCCGGCATCGAGCCGGGGGCGATGCCGCCGACATCGGCATGGTGGGCGCGGGCGGCGGTGAAGTAGCGCAGGGTCGTGCCCGCTTCGTCGAACACCGGCATGACCACGGTGATGTCCGGCAGGTGGGTGCCGCCGGTATAGGGCGAGTTGATCAGGTAGGCGTCACCGGGGCACATTTCCGGATTGAAGCGTTGCAAAACCGCCCGCACCGAATCCCCCATGCTGCCCAGGTGCACGGGAATGTGCGGGGCGTTGGCGATGAGGTCGCCCTTGGCGTCGAACAGGGCGCAGGAGAAATCCAGGCGCTCGCGGATATTCACCGATCGGGCGGTCATTTGCAGGGTGCGGCCCATGTCCTCGGCCAGGCTCATGAAACGGCGGTTGAACAGGGTCAGCCAGGTGGGATCGGGGCGGCTGCAATCGGGGCGGCGGCTTTGTAGGTCGAGTGCTGTGAGCAGGAGATCGCCGCGCGTGGTCATTTCCGCGCGCCAGCCCGGTTCCACCACGGTGGTACTGCCGGCTTCGACGATCAGCACGGGGCCGTCGACGATTTGCCCGGCGCAAAGATTTTTACGCTGGTAAACCGGGGTAGGGCGCCACTTGCCTTGCAGGAAAACCGGGCGTTGCACGACTGGCTGGCCCGGTTGTTGTGCGCTGGGCGGAAAAGCCTGCGGCTCACCACCACCGGAGACGGTTTCCGTTTCCAGCGCGGCGCAGATCAGGGCGCGGTTCGGGTCGGCGAAACCGAAGCGGGTCTGGTGTTCGGCGTGGAAGGCAGCGGTCATTTCCGCCAGGCTGGCGAGGGGAATGGCGAGCGTGGTGTCGGAACCTTGATAGCGCAGCAGGGCGCGGCGCTTTTCTCCCCACTCCCTCTGGGAGAGGGGCCGGGGGTGAGGGAGCCACGCTGGATCAGGCGTTGTTCCCTCTCCCCGGCCCTCTGATAAAGCCCCTACCCTTCGGTATCCCGGAGGGGGAGGGAGCAGGGCTTCCACCGCCACCTGCTTCAATTCCCGCTGTTCCGCCAGGCCGATGCCATACGCCGACAACACCGAAGCGAACGGCGAGATCAGCACCCGGCCGATACCCAGCCGCTGCGCCACCGCGCAGGCGTGTTGGCCACCGGCGCCGCCGAAGCTCATCAGGGTGAAATCCGCTGGATTGACGCCGCGCGCCAGGGTGATGTGGCGGATGGCGTCGGCCATGTTCTCCATGGCGATGTCGAGAAACCCCTCGGCCAGACGCTCGGGGGTGTAGTCGAGGCTCAGGCCGGCGTTGACCCGCGCGGCCATTTCGGCAAAGGCGGCGGCAACGCGCTCGCCATCCAGTGCCTGTTCGCCGTCCGCTCCGAACACGGCAGGGAAGAAGTCGGCCTGGATACGGCCCAGCAACAGGTTGGCGTCGGTCACCGCGAGAGGGCCGCCGCGCCGGTAGCTGGCCGGGCCGGGCAGGCTGCCGGCAGAGGCGGGGCCGGCGAGCAGGCGGCTGCCGTCGAATTCGAGAAGGGAGCCGCCGCCCGCCGCGACGGTATGCACGCCCAGCATGGACACGCGGATGCGGTGGCCGCCGCCTTTGCCGCCCACGCGGGTGTCCAGGGTTCGTTCAAATTCACCGGCGTAAAGCGACACGTCGGTGGAGGTGCCGCCCATGTCGAAGCCGATCACCTTGTCGTGACCCGCCAGGCCGGCCGTGCGCGCCATGCCCACGATCCCACCCGCAGGGCCGGACAGGATGGCGTCTTTGCCCTGGAAGGCATGGGCGTCGGTGAGGCCGCCCGACGACT
>JAUXXW010000086.1 GCA_030684775.1 Pseudomonadota bacterium | reverse complement strand
GGAACGGCCACGCCCAGGTAGCGCCGGCGCCCTCGCCGGCGAGCCGGCCGCAGGCCGGCAGTGGTGCCACACCGGCATCCGCGCGGGGTGCCGGCGCCCTCGCCGGCGAGGGCGCCGGCGCTACTTTGCGGGGTGCCGATGTGCCTGTCGTCGCACCCTCCGACCTCGACTGGCCCGCCCTCACCGCCGCCATCAAGAGTTGCACCCTGTGCGACTTGCACAAGACCCGCACCCAGGGGGTGCCCGGGGTGGGAGACATCCATGCCGACTGGCTGTTCATCGGCGAGGCGCCGGGGGCGGATGAAGACCGTCAGGGCGAGCCATTCGTCGGCCAGGCCGGCAAGTTGCTCGACGCCATGCTCGGCGCGCTGCGGTTGAAGCGCGGCGAGAACGTCTACATTGCCAACGTGCTGAAATCGCGCCCGCCCGGCAATCGCGACCCGAGTCCGGTGGAAGTGGCGGCCTGCCTGCCCTATCTGGAACGGCAGATCGACCTGATCCAGCCGAAAATCATCATCGCCGTCGGACGCATCGCCGCGCAAAACTTGCTGGCGACCGACACCCCCATTGGCAAGTTGCGCGGGCGTGTCCATGAATATCGCGGCCTACCCCTGGTGGTGACCTATCACCCCGCCTATCTGCTGCGCAGCCCGGCGGACAAAGCCAAAGCCTGGGAAGACCTGGTGCTGGCGATGAGCACCATGAAGCGTTTGCAGTCACCAGCGTAGGTTGGGCAAAGCGTAGCGTGCCCAACTTACAATGCTCACCACCTGATCTTCAGGTTCAAGTATTTAGAGAGGAATCCATGCGCAGGTTATTGATTTATATCGCCTTGTTGCTGACCCTAAGCAGCCTTTCCGGCTGCGGTTACAACACCCTGCAAACCCAGGACGAAGCCATCAAGGCAGGCTGGTCCGAGGTGTTGAACCAATACCAGCGGCGCGCCGATCTGGTGCCCAATCTGGTCAATACGGTGAAAGGCTATGCCGCGCATGAAGCCCAGGTGCTCACCGAAGTCACCGCCGCGCGCGCCCGCGTCGGCCAGATGTCCGCCAGCCCCGACCTGATCGACGATCCCGCCGCCCTGGAGAAATTCCAGGCCGCTCAAGGCCAACTCTCCGGCGCGCTCTCACGCCTGCTGGTGGTGTCAGAAAACTATCCCCAGCTCAAGGCCGATGCCGGCTTCCGCGATCTTCAGGCGCAACTGGAAGGCACCGAGAACCGCATCACCGTTGCCCGCAACCGTTACATCAAGACCGTGCAGGAATACAACGTGACGGTGCGCTCCTTCCCCAGCAACCTCACCGCGATGATGTTCGGCCATCAAACCAAGGCGAATTTCACCGTGGAGAACGAGAAGGCGCTGGCCAAGCCGCCCACGGTGGATTTTGGCGGAGGCAAGTGAGCATTCCCGGTCGTACCGGATTCAGGTTTTCGGCCGGCTGTGCACATGGTGATGCGTGGCCTCGCTTTCCACCGGAATCAGGTTGAGGGTGCCGTGGCGGACGCCGCGTTCGGCGGAGAGTTTTTCCGCGAAGGCGCGGACTTCTTCGGTGTGGCCGCGCAGGAACAGGGTTTCCAGGCAGTTGTCGTGGTCCAGGTGAACGTGCATGGAGGAGACGACGACATCGTGGGCGTGGTGTTGCAGGTCGGTGAGGCGTTCGGCCAGGCGGCGTTCGTGGTGGTTGTAGACGTAGGAGAGGCTGGCGACGCAGTGAGGGGCTTCTTCTTTTTCGATACGTCGGGTTTCCAGCTCGCGCCGAATCATGTCGCGCACGGCTTCCGAGCGGTTGGCGTAGCCGCGCTCGCGGATCAGGCTGTCGAAAGACTGGGCCAGGGTTTCATCCAGGGAGATGGTGAAGCGTTCCATAGCGGCGTTCAGGTGGGCTGAGAGGGTTCGAGTTTAGCGGCCGTAAACGAATAACTAGAACGTTCTGGCCGCGCTGGCGGGCGCGCTGCGGCGTTGCCGGTCGCTTGCAGGGAACGGCCATGCTGCGCGCCCGGCGTCTTGCAGCACATCCCGCCAGCACACTCATAATCGTCCAAGTTATTCATTTACGGCCACTTGGCGGCCGGGCGACGCGCGGGGCGAAACGCGCGGACGCCGGCTTGCAGGTCGCGCAGCGTGTCGCCGCCCTCGGGGCCATAGCGGGCGGCGAGGTAGAGGCGGGTGATGCGCTTGATCTCGTTGCCCAGGTCGGGGCGCAGGGCCACGGCGCGGCGGGCATAGTCTTCCGGCGCTTCCGCCGCGCCACGCGGAACGCGGCAACGGGCGAGGGCGCGGCAGAAACGCTGGTATTCGCGGCTGGCGGGGTCGCTTCGGATGATGGCCAGACGCGGCCAGAGGGCGATGCCCACGACGAGGACAAGCAGGGAAGCGCCCAGTCCGAGCGCCCACACCATGCCCAGCCAGTTCCCCAGCATGGGGTTGAAGCGGGAGAGGAATTGCCGCTGGCGCTCCTGGTTGTAGCCGAGCACCCATTGGTTCCACTGGTTGTTGATGAGATCCCAGCCGAGGCCGAGTGGCCGCAGCCAGGCGCCTTCCAGGCGGATCAGGCCACCGGGACGCTCGCCGGCGGGGAGGGCGGCGGCGATGCCGCGTTCCACCCGCGACGGGGCGACCGCCGCGGTGGGGTCGATTCGCACCCAGCCGCGCCCGGCCAGCCAGACTTCGGCCCAGGCATGGGCGTCTCGACCGCGCACGATGAGGTAATTGCCGAGCGGGTTGTGTTCGCCGCCCTGGTAGCCGGTGACCACCCGCGCCGGAACACCGGCCGCGCGCATCAGAAAAACGAAGCTGCTGGCGTAGTGCTCGCAGAAGCCGCGCCGGGTGGTGAACAGGAAATCGTCCACCGCCGAGGCGCCGAGGCGGGGTGGGTTGAGGGTGTAGAAGAAAGGCTGCGCGCGGAACAGGGTAAGCGCCTGATTGACGATGGCTTCGTCGTTGGCCGCGCCATCCAGCCAGCCTTGCGCCAGTTCCCTGGCGCGCGGATTGCCCTCCACCGGCAGCGCCAGCGCCCTTGAGCGCAACGCCGGGGCGGGCGGCCCGTTGATCGCCAGAATGACGTTCTCCAGTTGGTAATCCGGATAGGCCTCGACTTCATAGCGCAAACGCTGGTTGATCGGCGCTTTCGTTACCCATTGCAAATCCGCGCCCAGACGCGTGGGGTTGTCGGGCAGTTCCGGCAGTTGGGTAGGCAAGCCGAGCAGGAGCAGCCAGCGTTGCCGATGCGGTTCCAGGGTCAGGCTGTAGCGCACCGGATTGCCGAGCCCCACGGCCTCCGGCAGGGCGGCGCGCACGGGTGTTGCCGTGCGCCAGGCGCGACCGTCGTAATCCCAGAACACCGGGCCGCGCCAATAAAGCTGTTGCGGTGTCGGCTGGGCGCCGCTGAATTCCGCGCGGAAGGCCAGTTCATCCGAGAGGATGAGCTGACTGATGTCGCCCGGGCTCATCTGGTCGGACAAGCCGGTGCGCGCGGCGGCTTGTTGCGGCAGTCCCCAGAGCGGGCCTTGCAGGCGCGGGAAGAGCAGAAAGATCAGCAACGCCAGCGGCAGGGCCTGCGCCATGAGGCGGGCGGCGAAAGCGAGGGTGGGGCGCGCGTCCTTCAGCGTGGCGACAGGGCTTTGCGTGGCGATCATGCCGGCCACCAGGGCGAGCGCGGCGAACGCCATGTAGGCGGCGGTCATCAGGCTTTGTCCGTCGAGGAAATGCGCCACCAGGAGAAAACAGCCGACGAACAGGAGGCCGAGACGGTCGCGTGGCGTGTGCGTCTCCAGCAGCTTGGCGCCGGAAAGGTAGACCAGCAACGCCACCCCGCCGGCCGGGCCGATCACCGTGCCGTAGCTGAACAGCACCCCCGCCACCCCCGCCAGCGCCAGCAACATCTTGAGCACCCGCCCCACCGGTTGCCGCCCGGTTTGTTCGGCAACCAGGCGCAACAGGGCAAAGGCGAGCCAGGACAGGCTGATCCAGAGTGGCAGATGCGGCGCATGCGGCAGCAACACCAGGAACAGGGGGGCGAGCAGCCAGAGGAGCGGGGCGAGGGCGGCCAGGCTGGATCGAGTCACTGACGTCCCACTTTGAGGAAACCGCTCGTTGGGTGGGCTTTTCCCCCCTTTTTCAAAGGGGGGCAGGGGGGATTTGGCGACGTTTCCGGTCGCGCAGGCCTTGGAGAAATCCCCCCCAGCCCCCCTTTGAAAAAGGGGGGAGTCAGTTGCACAAACCGGCGTTGGTCAGGCCTGTCCATGCCTTGCCAGCGCCTCCAGGCATTGCCGCAGATGCGCTTCGCCGGTTTGTGGCGGCAGGGTGCGGCCGGGGAGTTTGAGGCCGTAGGCGAGGCCGGCGGCGTGGGCGTCGAGTGCCCAGCGGGTGAGGCGCGAGAGGCGGCTTTCCACGTCGCGTTCCGGGGTCTGCCACCAGCTCAGCCAGAGGCTTGCTCCCGCCGTGCTGGCGAACTGTTTGGTGAGCAGTTTGTCGCCACCGCGCGCCGAGGCTTTCCAGGCGATGCGGCGGCTTGCATCGCCGGGTTGGTAGACGCGCAGGCCGTCGAACTCCAGGCCTTCGCCGCGCGCCGCGTTACCCTCGCCGTCATCGGCGTCGGGCGCCGGCAGTGGCACGGCATCCGCCGCCGGGCGGGGGTAGACCAGCACGCCCCAATCCAGCTCCAGCACGGTCCAGCAGCGGAACAGGCCGAGGGGGAATGCACTGTGAATGGAGAAGTGGCCGGGGGTTTTCCAGCCGCGTTCGAGTTGCGGCAGCGGCAGTTCGAGCAGCGTCTCGCAGCCGCCCGCGATGTCGTCTGGCTTGCCTTGCCCCTGGGCATGGCGCAGGCCAATGCGTTGCCGAAGCAGGCGGCTGGGATTCGCCACGCGCAGTTTGAAACAGGCGGTTTCACCGGTGAATACCGGCGCCGCCGTGCCGCTTTGCAGCACCAGGCCGGAGAGATTGCGGTGGGTATGCAGCATGCCGACCACGCCCAGGCCGACAAACCAGAAGGTGAACAGGTAAACCAGGCTGACACCGTAGTTGATGGCGCCGACCAGCAGCCCGAGCAATAGCAGCGCGAAGACCAGGCCGGAACGGGTGGGCAGGATGTAGAGCCGGCGCGAGGTCAGGCGCAGCGGCCCGCATTCCACGCCGGGTTTGCGCCAGGGCAGATAGGGCAGGGTGGCGGACGCCATGATGGGTGGGGAACGTCTCAGCCGCCCGCGCGCAAGCGGATCGCCTGGCGGTGGCGGCGAAACACGAACTGGTGCAAGGCGTCGTCGAGCGCCTCCGGCAGCTTGACCAGGCTGGCCCGCGCCAGGCCGGGCAACGGGTTTTGTGCCACGGCCGGCAGGCGCAGGGTAAGCGGCAGGTGTTCCGAGGGGCGTAGTTCCAGGGTGAGGGGGGTGCCGGCGATGGGCGGGAGTTCGTCATTCCATTCCACCGCCAGAGGCGACAGGGTCACGCTGCGGATGCCGGGGGAGGCACCCGGCTCCAGCGTGCGCGCGAGCAGATGCAGGACCAGATCCAGCTTGGCTTCGAGGCGCTCGAAACGGCGGTTATCCGCGCCGCTGCTTTCCAGGTCGTGCGAGCTTTCCACCTGATTGAGCGCGCTCAGCAACAGGGCCGCCTCGCGCATCATTCTTTGTCGCTCGTTTTCCTCCAGGCTGGCGGGCTGCCAGGCCAGGGGCATTTCACTGGTACAGGAAAGACCGTCAGTCATCGCCACCTCCGGGGAAAAGATCGCTGCCATGACAGGCCAGGCGCGCCGTGCCGTAGCAGGCTTCCTGCTCGGCGGCGCGGCTGACCGGGACTTGCAGGCGCCGGGCGCGGATGTGTGTGTAGGCGTCGTTGCGGGCGCCGCCGCCTGCGCTGGCGACGCTGGCCAGAGGCGTGGCTCCCAGCTCCGCGAGCTTGCGGTAGCCGAGTGCTTCGATGTTCGCCAGGCCTTCCAGCAACCCTTGCAGGAATTCGGTTCGGGTGGGTGGTCGCGGTTCCAGCCGAGGCGGCAACTCGGGGTCGTTGAAAGGAAAACGTTCGCCCTTGCCTGGCAGCGGGTAGTAATCCAGCCCGGTGGCGCGGGCCGGCTCGATCCGTGACGACAGGCTGATGAGTTCGTCGTCGCTGAAATGCTGCCTGAGCACGCCGCCGCCGGCGTTGGAGGCGCCGCCGGCCAGCCAATAGCGGCCGAACCAGTGCGAGTAGACGCCGAATTCGCCGGCGTCCACCCGGGTTTCCGAGAGCAGTTTCAGTACCAGTGTGGTGCCCAGCGAGGTGACCGCTTCGCCCGGTTGGTCGACGCCGGCGGCAAGAAAGGCGGCGATGCTGTCGGTGGTGCCGGCGCGCACCAGGCAATCCGGGTTGATGCCCAGCGAACTGGCGCGCGGGCGTTCCACCAGGGCCAGCGCGGTACCGGGCTTGACTGGAATCGGCAGGAGATCCACATCTACCAGGAACTTCACCCATTC
The DNA here is from genome assembly GCA_030684775.1 of Pseudomonadota bacterium. Classification (GTDB taxonomy): domain Bacteria; phylum Pseudomonadota; class Gammaproteobacteria; order Burkholderiales; family Thiobacillaceae; genus PFJX01. Next base: position 543 of record JAUXXW010000086.1, on the reverse strand, counting down.
CGGCCATTGCCCGGTTTCCAGGTCCAGGCCCATTTTCAGTGCGTTGTGGTAGTCGCTCACCGGGCGGCCGGAGAGCAGGGCGGAGAGCCAGTCGGCCTGATTCAGGTAGAGGTGGGCGCGTTCCAGGCCCAGGCGTTTTTTCAGCCAGAGCACCTTGGCCAGCCCGGAGCTGGCGGCCGCCGCCGGATGCGCGGCCCCGGCCGCGCGACGGATGGCTTCGACTTCGTCCACGGCGCGGGCGTCGTTGTAGAGCAGCGGCGGATAGGTGGTGTTGAGCGCTTCGTCGCAGGCCAGCACGGTGGCCGAAGTGCCGTCCACGGCCAACGCCTGAAGGCGGCGGCGCAGGCTGATCGGCACCTGGGCGATCAGGTTGAACAACACCTCGCTCCAGGTGGCGGCGGCTTCGTCGCGGCTGAGGTTGCCGAAGTCCAGGCGCGCCATGTCCTCGATCTGCCCGCCAGGGGCCATGATGCAGGCGCGCGCGCCGGTGGTGCCGAAGTCGATGCCGAGATACATCAGATATTCCCCATCGTCGTAGGTTGG
>JAUXXW010000073.1 GCA_030684775.1 Pseudomonadota bacterium | reverse complement strand
TGCCTTACCTGACCGGGTTTGTGATTCACACCGAGATCAACGACGAAGCGCTTGCCGCCTGATCCCACCCCGGAGCCCCTCATGCAAATCTTCTCGATCAGCGAACCGGATGGCACGCAGTGGGGAACCTGGGCGGCATCGAGTGCCCAGGAGGCAGTCCAGATGCTGGCTGACTCGGCGACCCACGACCCCGAGGGTTACCCCGGTTACTCCAGCGAGGCCAAGTTCATCGTTGCAGAGGATCCGGTTGAGGACTCGCATCGGCCGACACGGCATTGAACCCCGCGCCATCTTCGGCGCGTGTGGCCTCCTTGCCTGTCCAGTCCTGCCAGCGGCGCACGATCACATCCACGTACTTCGGGTCGAGTTCGATCAGGCGTGCATGTCGCCCCGATTTCTCGGCCGCAATCATCGTTGTACCGGAACCGCCAAAGGCATCCAGCACCACGTCCCCCGGGCGACTCGAATTGCGGATCGCCCGCTCTACCAGTTCCACTGGCTTCATGGTGGGGTGCAGATCGTTCTTGTGCGGCTTCTTGATCTGCCACACGTCGCCCTGGTCGCGGTCGCCGCACCAGTGGCGCTTGCTGCCCTCCGGCCAGCCATACAGGATCGGCTCGAACTGGCGCTGGTAATCGGCGTGGCCCAGGGTGAACGTGTTCTTGGCCCAGATGATGAAGGTGGACCACTTGCCCCCGGCGGCGCGGAAGGCGGATTGCAGGGTATCGAGTTCTGAGGAGGACATGGCAATGTAGACCGCGCCCTGGCAATGCGCCAAAGCGGGCGTCAGTGCTGCCAGCAGGAAATCGTAGAAGCCCTCGCCCAGGTTGTCGTTCAGGATCGGGCGGTTGGTGCCGCGCATCTTGTCCTTGGCGCTGTTGGAATAGTCGACGTTGTACGGGGGGTCTTGCCAGACCATGTCAGCCCGCTCGTCGCCTAGCAGGGCTGCGTAACTGCCGGCATCGGTGGCATCGCCACAGAGCACCCGGTGGTCGCCACATATCCAGATGTCGCCCTGGCGCGATACCGCTGGCCCGGATGACTCCGGCACAGCGTCCTCGTCGGTCTGCCCCTCGGTCGTAGATTCCTCTCCAGCCAACAGATCGGCCAGTGCATCGGCGTCGAAGCCGGTGAGCGACAGATCGAAGTTGTCGTCCTGGAGTGCCGCCAGTTCCACCTGGAGCATCGCCTCGTCCCAACCGGCGTTCTCGGCAATGCGGTTGTCCGCAATCACCAGGGCGCGACGCTGGGTGGGCGTGAGATGGTCGAGCACCACGACCGGCACGGTCGGGATGCCGAGCTTCTGGGCGGCGGCCAGTCGGCCATGTCCGGCGACAATCACGCCATCGCTACCGGCGAGGATTGCGTTTGTAAATCCAAACTCGGCAATGGACGCCGCGATCTGCGCGACTTGGGCGTCGGTGTGAGTGCGGGCATTTCTTGCATACGGCAGCAACTTGCCGGTCGGCCACTGTTCGATCTTGTCTGCGAGCCAGGAAATACTCATGCCGCCGCTCCCAACCGCTCGGCGGCAACGGCATCGAACGTCTTGCCGTTGGCGATGAGAGTCACCGGCACGCCAGGATGGTTCTGTTGGAACCGCTTGATGGCGACGTCCACATACTCCGGCGCGATCTCTACAGCCCGCACCTTCCGGCCGGTGCGTTGACCGGCGAGAAGAGATGTGCCCGAGCCGCCGAAGGGTTCGAACACGATCCCGCCCTCGTCGGTGAAGGCCTCCATGATGTGCACCGGCAAGTCCACCGGGAACACGGCCGGGTGGTCGATGTCCTGACCGATCTTGCCCTTGTGCCGCATGATGCGAATCACGCTGTCAGGGATGCGGTGATCCTGGGTGGGCGTGCCGGAATGCGTCCAGCCGCCGACTTCACCATCCTTGCCACGCATCGCCGTCGATGAACCATCGGCGCGCAGGTGCGTTTCCTGCCCGGCGAATTTGCAGGGCACGATCTTGTTGGGTTTGCGGCAGGGTTTGCCAGTATCGCGGTTGAAGTGAAAAACGAACTCGAAGCTCGGGGCCAGTCGTCCAGACCAATCGCCAGGCATCCCCGGACCCTGGTCCCAGACGTACCAGGCGAATCGCCGCCAACCTTGGGCGCGCATCCAGTCGAGCCAGCCGTTCCAGTAGGGAAGCACTTCATTGTCGCGATGGATCAACCCCAGGTTGACCAGGACCTGACCATCGGCGGCCATCGGCAATCGGGTGAAGACGCCGCACATCAGGTCATTCCAATCGACGATGGCGTTGGTGTAGTCGCGTTGGTTGCCGTAGGGCGGCGAGGTGAAGCACAGATCGGCAGCTTCGCCGGCCATCAGCGTGGCGACCACACCGGCGTCGGCGGCATCACCACAGATCAAGCGGTGCGCGCCCAACTGCCAGACGTCGCCCGGGCGGGTGACAGGGTTGATCGGGGTGTCAGGTACATCGTCAGCGGCGTCAGCCTTGTCCGGCTCCGGCGCGGCTTCCTCATCGTCAGGTACAACATCGGCCAGCAGCCGTTCAATCTCGCCATCGTCGAAGCCGGTGAGCAGCAGGTCGTAACCGGCCTCCTGCAACTCAGCCAGTTCCAGGGCCAGCAGTTCCTCGTCCCAGCCTGCCTGCAACGCGAGTTGGTTGTCGCCAATCACGTAGGCCCGTTTCTGGGTGGGCGAGAGATGGCCCAACTCGATCACCGGCACTTCGGCCAGCCCCAATTTGCGGGCAGCGGCCAGACGACCGTGGCCGGCGATGAGACCGTTGTCGCCATCCACCAGGATAGGATTGGTCCAGCCGTATTCCACGATGCTGGCGGCGATCTTGGCCACCTGCGCCTCGGAGTGAGTCCGGGGATTGCGGGCAAAGGGAATGAGCGTCTCGACCTTGCGGTATTCGACGGCGAGCGTGTTCAGATCAAGGACTCCGAATAGGCGCGTGCTGCGCTGGAAACGACAAAGCCCGCCAATGATCGACCGTGGGCGGGCTCTGGAAATGGGTGTGGGGTGCAAACCCAGGGTGCAAACCTGCAAACCCCGCAAACCCTGCAAAC
>JAUXXW010000068.1 GCA_030684775.1 Pseudomonadota bacterium | reverse complement strand
GTGAAACAGGAGCCGAAGGTCCTGTTTTTACTCACATCCTTCCGTGGACATGGGGGCGATGGGAGTGGCATGATGCGCGCCGCTGCATGGTATGAACGGTTGTCCGGTAGCTCGAAAGTATCAGACGATTGTGTGTGTCTTTTGCGGTGTTAGTGGCGTTAGCATATGTGCACCGCCGAACAGTGAGCCCGCCATCCGGGCGGCCCACGAACAAGACGGTGTTAAATGCAACCTTGCAGTGAATCTTTTAGGAGACAAATGCATATGAACATTCTGCGCAGGAACGTATTGAAAGGTGCTGGCGCAGCCGGCGCCGTGAGCGTGGCAGTCGCCGCGGGCCTGATGACGCCGACGGCCGCCTTTGCCGGTTGGAACAAGGCTGGTTTCGAATCCAGGGATATGGGCGGTGCGATGGGTTCCATCGGTGGTGGCGGTGCCGCCGCTTCCGGTGACATCAACGTCAAAGCGCCTGACATCGCCGAAAACGGCGCCGTCGTGCCGGTCGAAATCACCTCCAGCATCGCGGGAACGGATTCCATCGCCATCGTCGGCGAGAAGAACACCATGCCCCTGATTGCTGTTTTCAACTTCAGCAACGGCGGACAAGGTTACGTCTCCACCCGCATCAAGATGGGTTCCACTTCCAACGTCATTGCCGTGGTCAAAGCTGGCGGCAAGGTCTACAAGGCCCACAAGGAAGTCAAGGTCACCATCGGTGGCTGCGGCGGCTGATCGGTTGAATCCGTAATCGACCTATTGAATACGAACAGGAGATAGTAAATGGCTGAACCGATGAAGATTCGTGCTTCCATGTCTGGCGATACCGCCGATATCAAGTGTCTGATGAACCACCCGATGGAAACCGGTCTGCGCAAAGACGCGAAGACCGGTGGCATGGTGCCCGCGCACCACATCACCAACGTCACCGCCAGTGTGAACGGTAAGGAAGTGATGAATGCCGAGTGGGGCGGTGGTATTTCCAAGAACCCCTACCTGGCTTTCAAGGTCAAGGGTGCCAAGGCCGGCGACAAGGTCCAGATTTCCTGGACCGACAACAAAGGCGACAACAACACCGCGGAAACCAGCATCAGCTGATCGACGTGGTTTGTAGTTGAACGGGCCGGCATTTTGCCGGCCCGTTTGTTTTTAAGCTGCGGGAATCTATTCAGGTGATGCAGCAAGCCGGAGACAGCGCGTCCGAGCGGTAATGCCGACGCACGTCGGCTTTGACCTCCCAACGGCAGGCACCGGCCGGGATGATGGCTAGGTCGCCTTTGCCTGCCGTCACGGGTTCACCCCCTTCCATTGTCAGAACCACTTCGCCCGCCAGAAAGTAGTTCTTTTCCGTTGCGTCGAGGGTCAGCGTGCGACTGCCCTGACCATCCTTCCATAGCGGCCAGCCATCCACGCCCAGTTCCGCTCGGCGCGCAGGTGTGATGCCGCGTTCCACGATGATGGCATCACTCATTTCGTCAGGCTCTCGCGTTCCATCAGGATGTAGGTGTTGAAGGCATTGCGTCGATGTGCTTCGCGAAAGGCCGGCATCTTTTCGTACATCGACCAGTCAGTGCTCTCATAGGCTTCCTCGAACGACAGCAGGTTTTCCACTGCCTGGCCCATCTGCTCGCGCACGTACTTGAGGTAATCGCGGGTCAACGTGAGATCACCGATAGGATCGTCGGAGGCGCCGCCGTGGCCGGGCACCAGGAACTTGGGCTGGAACGCGATCAGCGTGTCCAGAGACTTGAGCCAGAGCCTGGAGTCGGCGTCGCCGACAAAGGGGACGCGGCCTTTGAAAATCAGGTCGCCGGCGAACAGCACGCCATCTTCTTCCACGAACAACACCAGGTCTTCCGGCGAATGCGCCGGGCCGACATGGCGTATCCGGAAATGAATGCCGCCGAGTTCGAAATCAGTGTCGCCGGCAAGCCAGAGGTCGGGGGTTGGGAAGCGCTGGGTCTTGTCGTCGATCCAGCGGCCCAGCAGATCGAGGCGCTGCTCCAGGCGCAGGCGCCAGTCCTCGGAGCCAACCACATGTTTTGCGGCTTCATGCGCCCAGATTTCCGCGCCCGCATCCTTGAACACCTGAATGCCGTAGTAGTGATCGGCGTGATAGTGGCCGACGATGACCCGTTTGATCGGCGCCTGGGTTACCTCGCGGATGCGCTGGAGCATCTCCCAGGCCAGGGAAGGCGAACCCAGGGTGTCGTACACCACCACGCCTTCCTTGGTGACCACAAAGCCGGCGTTCGACATGAAACCTTCGTTTTGCAGGCTGGCGGCGCCGGGGAGTCCGGGAATGTAATAGCTGTGTTCGGCCACCTGTTCGGCATGGACCTGGACGGAGACAGGCGGGTAGGGCGACGCCGTCGCCTGGACGGAGAACAATATCAGAGCGAGCAGGGTGCGCATGGCGGTCTCCGGAAACAGAGCGGCCGATTATAGGGAGGCGTACCCCCGCACAGATGTAGTATCTTCGGACGCCCCAAGCCACCAAGTCAGCGCCGTGAATTACAAGAAATTCCTGCCTTTTCTGTTGGCCTTCGTGCTTCCCATCGTTGCCATCTATGCCTGGTGGGGCGGTTTCAGCCCCGTTGATATCAGGGAAGGCATGCGTGGCCCGTATACCTACGCCTATCTGGAACACAAAGGCGATTACTCCAAGTTGCCGGATGTGGCCAACGAAGTACGTGGCCTGCTGATGGACAGCAAGGTGGCGTATGGCCTGCCCATCACCGTGCTGTACTCCAACCCGGATCTGGTCGATGTGGGCAAGCGCCGCTCGCGCACCGGCTATCTGGTCGCGGCCGACGTCAAGGTGCGCGCGCCGCTCCAGATCGACAGCATAGCGACACGCCCGGTGCTGATTGCCCAGGTGCGCGCCGGCCGCCTTCTGGCCCCCAGCCGCGCCTATCCGGCGCTGGATCATTACTGCCACGCAAGCGGCGGCGGTATCCGGATGCCGACCGTGGAAATCTACGAGCCTTCCGACAGCCCCCTGCGCATGGGTTCGCTTAGTGTGGAGATGCCACGCCCATGAGTTTGTTTGCTGCCCTGGCCGCGTTGATCTGGTCGCACTTCCACCCCTACGCATCCCCGATACCGAAGCGACTGGTGCGGCAGTGGCACACTTGGCTGCTGGAAAATTTCAATGCGGGCCATCGTCGTCAGGGGGTTCTTGCCTGGGGGGCGGGTGTGCTGCTGCCGGCACTGGGCCTGGGATTCCTCGCCAGTTTGCTGGGCGATGCCCTGGCCGGGCTGGGCTGGGCCTTCGAGGTGCTGGTGCTGTATTTCTGCCTGGGATTTCGTGAGGCGTCCTTCCATGCCACCAGTGTCTCCCGCGCCCTTTCGAAAGAAAACACCGCGCGCGCGCGCGCCACGCTGGAAAACTGGCGCCCCGGCGCCCCGCCCTGCGGCGATAGCGATGGGATCTCGCGAATCACCGTCGAGGAGACCCTGAAGGCGTCGCTCTCCACCCTGCTCGGCGTCCTGTTCTGGTATTTCCTGCTCGGCGTGGCGGGCGCCGTGGCCTATCGGCTGGCGCATCTGTGCCGTGACCTCTGGCATGGCGAGGACGAATTCGACGTTTTCACCCTGCGCGCCATCCATGTACTTGACTGGTTGCCGGTGCGTGCCGCCGCATTCAGCTTTGCCATCGTCGGCAACTTCCAGGACGCGCTGGAAAGCTGGCGTGGCCAGGCCCATGCCTGGGGCGACGAAAACCAGGGCATTCTGCTCGCCGCCGGTGCCGGCGCCCTGGGCGTGCGATTGGGCGGAAACATCGCCGTCTCCGGCGGCGAATTATTGCGCCCGGCTCTGGGCACCGAAGAGCCCGCCAGCCCGGACAGTATCGGGCGTGCCGTCGCCCTGGTCTGGCGCGCCGCCATGCTCTGGCTGGCGGTCGTGGGGCTGCTCTGGCTGGGAAGTCTGTAAGGCGTGGCTGGCGGTAGGGGCGTAGGTTGGGCAAAGCGAAGCGTGCCCAACGAACCGTCGCGATGTTGGGCACGCTTCGCTTTGCCCAACCTACGGTGCTACGGCGCTGACTACTCGGTTCACCGAGTTGCCGCGCCGACCTCCGCGATGCGGCGCATGAATTCTTCCGCCGGCATCGGGCGGCCGAACAGGTAGCCCTGGAACAGGGGGCAGCCGTACTGGATGAGGAAGGCGAACTGTTGATCGGTCTCCACCCCCTCGGCGACCACGGCCAGGCCCAGGGAATCGCTCATGGCCAGGATGGCGCGGACGATGGCGGCGTCGTTGCTGTCGCGGGTGATGTCACCGACGAAGGAACGGTCGATCTTGACCTGCTCCACGGGCAGGCGTTTGAGATAGGACAGCGAGGAGTAGCCGGTGCCGAAATCATCCAGCGACAGGCCGATGCCCAGTTCTTTGAGGCTGACCATGCGGGCGATGGCTTCCTCCACGTTGCCGAGCACGGCGCTTTCGGTGAGTTCCAGCTTCAATCGCGTCGGGTCGGCGCCGCTTTCGTTCAGGATTTGCGCCACGCCGGCCACGAAGTCGGGCTGGTGGAATTGTCGGGCGCTGACATTTACCGCCAGCACCAGATGGCGCGTGGCGGGACTGGCTGCCCAGGTCGTGAGCTGGGCGCAGGCGGCTTGCAGCACCCAACGACCGACGGGCAGGATGAGCCCGGTTTCTTCCGCCAGCGCAATGAACTCGCCAGGAGGAATCGGCTTACCCCCCGGTGGCAGCCAGCGCAACAGGGCCTCGGCGCCTATCCAGGTGCCCTGGATGTCGACCTGGGGCTGGTAGTAGAGATGCAGTTCGCCCTGTTCCAGGCCTCGGCGCAAGGCGGTTTCCATTGCGGCGCGCGATTCGATGGCCGCCTGCATGGCGGGGTTGAAGAAGCGGATCGCGTTGCGCCCGGCATCCTTGGCCTGGTACATGGCCATGTCCGCCTGCTTGAACAGGGTGTCGAGCGAGGTGTCCTGGCCGCGGAACAGGGTAAGGCCGATGCTGGCGCTGCTGTGGTAACCCTGATCGACCCCCTTCAGCGAGTAGGGCAGGTTCAGGCAGGCGTGCACTTTTTCGGCGATTATTTCCGACTGCTTGACGGCCTTTGATTCATCGCCGCCGAGACCTTCGATCAGAACAACGAATTCATCACCGCCGAGGCGGGAGACGGTGTCCATGTCGCGCACTGAACCGGTCAGGCGCTTGCCGATTTCGATCAGAAGCTGGTCGCCGACTGCATGGCCCTGGGTGTCGTTGAGGGTTTTGAAATGGTCGAGGTCGAGGAACAGCAGCGCGCCGTGTTGCCGGTTGCGGGCGCTCGTCAGGAGTGCGTGCTCGAGCCTGTCCATGAGCAGGCGGCGGTTGGGCAGGGCTGTGAGTGGGTCGTAGAAGGCCAGGTTGTGAATGCGTTCTTCCCAGGCCTTGCGGTCGCTGATATCGGTGAAGGCGGCGACGTAATGGCTGGCCTGGCCCGATTCATCGCGGACGGTCGTGATGCTGAGCCACTTGGGGTAGATGTCGCCATCCTTGCGGCGGTCCCAGATTTCGCCTTCCCAAGCGCCATCGCGTTGTAGCGCCGACCATAAGGCGCGGTAAAAGTCGCTGTCCTGGCGACCGGATTTCAGCATGGCCGGCGTTTGGCCGAGTACCTCGGCGGCGCGATAGCCGGTGATCGCGGTGAATGCGGGATTGACCGCCACGATGACACCGCTCGTGTCGGTGACCATGAAGGCTTCCCGTGCGCTCTCAACGACCCGGGCGAAGAAGCGCAGGCGTTCCTCGTCGGCGCGCCTTTCGGTGATGTCGCGGGCGATGCCGAGCACCCCGACCAGATTCCCCCCGGCATCGCGCATCGGGGTCTTGATGGTTTCCAGCAAGGCGCGCTGGCCGTTGTCGGCAAAGGTCACCCATTCCTCGTTGATACACGGTTTGCCGGCAGCGATGGCCTCCCGATCTTTCTCACGGAAGAACTCGGCCAGTTCCCTGGGGACGAAGGCGTCGTCGGTCTTGCCGACGATTTCGGCTTCGGGGGCGTCAAACAGACGTTCGAAGCGTGGGTTGCAGGCGAGGAAAACCCCTTGCGGGTCTTTCAGCCAGACCAGGTCGGGAATGGTTTCCACCAGTGCGCGCAGGTGGGCGTAGGAGCGGCTCAGCGCGCCGGCCTGCAGCTCGCCGAGCCGGCGCGCGGTGGTGAGGCGACGGCGGGAAATCAGCAGGCGTGTCGTGAGGGTCAGGATGATGCCGGCGGCCGCGAGCAGCAGCAGGATGGGGGTCTGGTAGCGCGCCCACACGTCCAGGAGGGTGAAGCGGGGGCTGCGATCATGAGGGGGCAGGCGCAGTTTGACGGCCAGTTCTTCCATGTCCGCGCCGCCGTGAAACCGGTGCAAACGTGACGACATGAAACTGGAGGGACTCAGCCCCGTACTGGGGGGCAAGACTGGGGCGGTGTTGGGAGCCCATGACAAGCCGCTGACCACTCTGGAGTGGTCAGCGGCGGCAAACGCGGGGGGGGGTAATCAGGCGTCGGCCTGATCCCGCATACGGTAGCTGTGTCCCTCGATGACGACAGACTCGGCGTGATGCAGCAAGCGGTCGAGCAAGGCCGAGGTCAGGGTGCTGTCGTTGTTGAAGAT